>DATLAD010000184.1:0-8845 GCA_035527575.1 Dehalococcoidales bacterium | reverse complement strand
GTTCTCACCCCTTCCCCACATCCTGGGGATGCCCAACAGGTTTCTTATGCCGGCCGTCATGCCGGAAGTAAGGGCAGCATTCCAGACCATCATCGACTACGGTAATGAGACAGCGAAGTGGCAGGAACCTATCGCGGAGTTCAACCGCGAAGCACTGGCGGCTGGATACCCTTCGCTTTTCGGCGGGCAGTCCCATGCTCCTTTTGACATTCTGGCTGATACGCTGCGGGGGACCCAGGGAATCATCATGGATATGTACCGGCAGCCGGAGAAACTCCTGGAAGCTATGGAGATGTTGACGCCGATAAATATCGACTGTGGCTTGCAGATGGCCAATGCTTCCATGAGGCCGATCGTATTCTTTGCTCTCCACAAGGGCGACGATACCTTCATGTCGGACAAGCAGTATGAGAAATTCTACTGGCCGACGTTCAGGAAGGTCATTATGGGACTGATTGAAGAGGGCTGCGTGCCGATGCTTTTCGCCGAGGGTAAGTATAACAACCGATTAGAAATCATCAAAGACCTGCCTGAAGGCAAGGTGATGTGGCATTTCGACCAGACGGACATGGCCAGAGCCAAGGAAATCCTCGGCGATACTGCATGTATCGCCGGAAATGTGCCTTCCTCGCTGCTTCGTACAGGCACACCCCGGGCGGTGAAAGAATATTGCCGTGAACTCATCGAGGTCTGTGGTAAAGGCGGTGGCTTTATACTGACCGGAGGGGCGAGTATCGATAAGGGGAACCCGGATAACCTGCGTGCCATGATGGAAGCCGCCGAGGAATATGGCGTGTATTAATAAAATAAGGGCTTATTCTTATTTCTTGTGTGAACCAGTATACGTTCCCGACGGTCCCGCGGTGAAGACCAGGGTGGGTTTTTTAATGTCCAGAAACTTCCACGGGCAATGTTTCAAACCCTTTGGTATGCATACCAGGGAGCTCTTCGTGATGACATGCGTCTCATCCCCGAGGACGATGCTCATCGGGCCTCCCAGGTCGCGCGGTTTTTCGGGGTCGGCCCCTATCATCGCAATGACCTCTTCCCATTCATGGCTATGTTCCGGTGCCGGTGCCGCACCACTACCTGCATATATCCAGACGAAGTCAACGTAGAAAGAGCCTTTGGCCATATCGTCTTCCAGATGCAGAATGCGGGCGCTCTTAAGCGTGGAGCTGGGGGGAGGTGGCGGCGGCGCATCGGAAGCGGCAACAGTAAATCTGGCTTTGGTTTCAGTAATTATAGTATATCCGGGTTTTGTCAGGTTTTTAGCAGGTCTGCTTTTCAGTGTTGCTGAGGCCGTCCTGCTATCTGCGGATATCCTGCTATATCTCTTGGCGGGCGATATAGTCACAAATAGAACCGGTCGGCCTATCCTGTTGAATAAAATAGGGCAGTGCCTGATGCCAGCGGGCATAAATATCAAGCAGCTTTTAGTGAGGACCTGCTTTTCATCGTCCAGCCAGATGGTTATTTCCCCTCCAAGATCGTGGGGGTCCTCCCGGTTGGAGCCGATGAATCCAATGACCTCGTCAAAGTCGTGGGTATGAGGTTCCTCGACAGTATCCTGCGCAGTCCCTTTCCAGAGCCAAACACAATCTACGTGGAAAAAGTCTTTGATTACCTCATCGTCCACCGTAAGCAGGTGGGTCGACTGAACCGTAGACTTACTTTTACGCCGCTCGTCTTCTAATTTTTCCTTAAGTTCCGTGGGAAGGGGCTTGGGGCCAGTAATGATATACTTTGAATACTCTAACGCGGTCATTTTCTAATTTCCTCTTCTTTGTGATACCAAGGTAAGTTTGACGAGATTATAGCATATCTTATGGCAAACCCTCACGCATTTTAATCTATGACCCGGCGTTTAGCATAACATACATTATTTTCGCCAAAACCGAGTGGCCTTCAGATTAGCGAAATTACAGTTTATCCTGCGGTTACAGCTTACTTGCACCTCTTAGTGCCTATCTGCTATCCGCGAGTAGCGTAACTTCTCACCTTTTTGTTACTTTATAACAAGCCGTAGGTTCGATTTGGTTGACTATATCATAGTCCACAATTGTTGAATGATGATAGCGAGCCAGAATTGTAACTGAGGTGGAGTGAATTTATCCCAGATTAGGGAGCACTTTTTCTAGCAAACTCGATAACTCTTTTACGCATTCCAGGTAGGTTTCCAGCGTACCGACGAGCGGATCCGCTACATCCCCAGTTCCACCGGCGTATTCTTTGAGAGTCCAAGTTTTATCCAGTGGTAAATCTTCTTTCATTCCCTCTCCCATAACCAGTATCAAATCTGCCTGTTCTACAAGGTCGGGCATTAGCCTCTTAGCCTTATGCGAAACCAGGAGGTCTTCTCCAAACAGTTCCTTAATAGCTTCCCGGGCATTAATGCTCGCTCCCTGATAAGTAGGATAGCTATAGGCGGCGGAGTCAATCATGAATGCGTCGAGTTTACCGGCTGCCTTGAGTTTTTGCTCAAGAATAACTTTCGCCATCGGCGACCGGCAGGTATTACCACCACAGATCAGCAATATTCGCTTTTTACCACTCCTCATTGCATTTCTCCCTAGTACTCTATCGAGATGGATGATATTCGGCTCGGTTCATAGTTGAAGGAAATGATCGGGGCCGGCGCTGGTGCCAAGAACATCGCTTCCCCCGCCCGGGGCTGCAGTAACCGTACAGAGGGACGTCAGATATTCATATATCTCCAAAGGCCGATGTATCTCCTCCAGGAATTCCCGGCTTGAGTATTGATGTAATGGCGACTCCAGGCACCTGTCGATATTATCCCACATGATTAATAACGGCTGCCCGGGCAGCACACCTTTTTCTGATATGGTAGCGATTAGTTTCTTGAATATACTCAACGGAATACTATTTCCTTCCTCGGCATCTTCCAAACGAATTTGAAGATATTTTCTCGCATGAACGAGCTGGCCAAGATCACGGAGTTCCTGGCCAGGTAAGTTTTGAATGGCCGAAGCGTCCTCGGCGACATGTGAAACCAGGGCCATGAGGTCCGTCTTGCCGCTGGCATCAGGACCCTCAATCACCAGGAAGCCGTATCCGTAATTCGAGGCCAGCCTCATTAGTATCTTGTGTAACGCTTCCTGCCATTTTCTTCCGTACACATACATATTGTTACACCTCCCGCCTATTACTCGGTCTATCCTAATCAAAGCCTGAAATGTCCATATTATAGCATCTAATGTTCCTGTTCGGAACATTCCAATAGGTATTTTCCCATAAAATTCAACTAAATGGCTCGAAGAAATATTATCGGAGAAAGAGTTCGGCTGGCTCGTGTAAGGGCTAAGCCTCCTATCACTCAAACAGACCTAGCGGCGCGCCTGCAAATCGAAGGACTACGAATCGAGCGAGTCACTATCTCGAAAATTGAGACGGGATACCGTGAGGTTACCGATGTGGAGGCCGTAGCGATAGCAAAAGCCTTGGGTGTGACCGTCAGCTGGTTATTGGGGGATAGTAAAGAAACTAAAAGTAGATAGATTCGGGGCATTCACCCAAGGTACATACAGTTGATATTTATAATAATAGAGTCCTGGTAAGTCCGGGGTAAGATTAAGCCGAATCATCAGCAATAAATAATAATGGAGAGAGATCCTCTCTCTTCGTATTGTCCCCCTTTAGAGTCACCTTATATTTTTTCCTCTGTATTAACTTCGCCGGGGATTATACCTCATTACTGCCAATCCATGCCCTGTCGCAACATAACTCAGAACGCTAGAAACCGGACCTCTCAGGGAATATCCAAGAAAAAATTATCATGAAGAGACTACATAGTGCACAGTCTGGGTAATGCACAGGGATGTCCGTGCACTGGGGGTATGCGTATGGGTATGCACTATATCCTGTGCATTGTATATATTGTATAAAAAATTAGATTATTTTTAATAGGGAATGAGAAACTCAAAGCGGCCGATGAACTGAACAAGGACCTGAAAGAAAAGGGGGAAAAGCTACAGGAGTTGAATGCCAAGATAGCAGCTGCCGGGCAGAAGTACGAGCTATTCGAGGCTTTCCTGGGGCTGGTAACCGGCAGAACCGAGGTTGAGATCGAGGAGTTCCTGAAGTCTGCAACCATACTAATCAACGAGGCGAAGAAAGGCAAGTATGACCCGGGGTTCATGGTGAATACCATCTTGAACGAGCTGTCCGGAGGCATCTTGGATCAGTTGACCTGCCTGTACTGCGGGGCTGAGTTTGTGATGTTGAAGAGAAGGCAGAAGGCAATACACGGCGGTCAATCGCCCGGGAAGGTACCAATGCAATACCCTGATTGTGGAGAGGTCGTCAAGGTAGTTGTTAAGACACCGCTGTCAATAACTCTAAAAAAATAGTTACCCCGATAAAACCAGTCTTGAAGAAACCGGAAGAGACTTCTCCGGAAGAGAAAGAACAAGGGGAGAATCAAGATGGTTAATATAGAGATAGCATACTCCGGTTAAATCTGGAGTTTAAATAACACCCTGAACCTAAGTCAGGGTGTAGGAACGGCCTCATAACCGATTGGTCGTAAGTCTGAATCAATTTGCTGCTTAAATTAATGGCATTTGCATTGACATTAAATCACATGAATAATAAAATCAGGGTGTCGGTAGACCTAGTGTTCTGACACCCTGATTCTTCTAAAAAATACCCCGGCAGGGGCGGTCTTCTGAAGCTAGTAGGCCGTACAGGTCTCGAACCTGTGACACCCTGATTAAAAGTCAGTTGTCTCATTCTGTCTAAAGATATACCACAAACGATAGAGCATCAGTTGGTTCGCAAACTCAAGAACGGCTAGATATAGATAATTCGAGGAATCCTTCTACATCATGGTGTGGAATAATGTTCTTTGGTGGGGAAGGGGGGACTCGAACCCCCACGCATTGCTGCACCAGATCCTAAGTCTGGCCCGTCTGCCAGTTCCGGCACTCCCCCTTAGATGCTCTTCCGTACTATAGCATTTTGTAAATCTTGTCTCAAGTTGCCTGATGCCTGCTGAAAACAGTTGAAAAATTCGTATCAAAAACCCTTGCAAAGGCGATAAATCTCTGATAGTATTGACATACATAGAAGCTCTAAGTAAATACTGCGGACGAGGTGATTCACGTGGTAACAAGAAGTGATTTGCTGAAAGGCAGTTCTAACTCCCTGCTGCTCAGTCTGCTGGAGCAGCAGCCGATGTACGGCTATCAGATTGTCAAGGAGCTCGAAGCCAGGAGCCAGGGTTACTTTAAATTCAAAGAGGGGACTCTCTATCCGGCCCTCCACCGCCTGGAAAAGTCGGGCTTGATTACCGGCAAATGGCAAATGCTGCCGAACGGACGGCAGAGGCGATACTACTATATCACGGCCAGGGGACAGGCCAAGCTGGCCCTGGAGAAATCCCAGTTGCAGGACTTTTTAACGGCTGTAAAATTGATTCTACAGCCGGAACCGTCAGGTTCGTAGGACTTCGCGGGATGACACCGGAATTGATACAATACCTGGAGAGTATCAGATACAAAGCCAGGCTCGAACACGCCGATGAAACGGGGGTGATGAGCGAGCTTGAGGCGCACATCGAGGATAAAATCCATGAATTAACCGAGTCCGGCCTTACCGAAGCAGAGGCGCTTGAGACCTGTCTGGGGGAAATGGGCAATATCAAGATGGTAGCCCGGCAGATATATGAAGCCTATAGTCAGGGCAGCTGGAAACAGGCCCTGCTGACTTCCATGCCCCACCTCCTTTTCGGGTTGCTGTTTGTGCTTAACTGGTGGCATTATCCCGGATGGTTATCGATAGTGCTGATACTTACTCTGGCCACCACTATCTACGGCTGGTGGCACGGCAAACCGACCTGGGTCTTTTCATGGCTGGGATATACCCTGCTGCCGGTGCTGGCCGTGGGTATTATGTTGCTCTATCTTCCCACAATATGGTCGTTCCTGGCACTGCTTATTTATTTCCCGATGGCGTTATGGTGGCTCTTCCGCATCATCGTTCAAACCAACAAACGGGACTGGCTGTTCAGTTCCCTGATGCTCCTGCCCCTGCCGGTTATCATCGGCTGGTACCTGGCGGTATCGCCGTCGGGAAGATTTACCGAAGACAGCCTGCAGCGCCTCGACTACTTCGCCCCCTGGATAGGGCTGAGTTTTATGGCCCTGGCACTGACCATTGCGGCGTTCATCCGCCTGCGGCAGCGCTGGATAAGAGTCGGCCTGCTGACCACATCCGGGCTCCTGACAGTAGCACTTATAGTGCACTATACGGCGGGCCGGCTCAACACGCTCACGTTTTTCGGGCTGGTTCTGGTAATGTGGGGGGTGCTCCTTGTTCCTCCCCTGCTGGAATGTCAACTCAGAACCGGCCGTAAAATATCATGGAGACACCGGCATTTGCCCGCTCCCAAACCAGAATAAACAGATTGCATAAAAACACCCGGGAGGTTTACTAACGAAGAAAGTAGCCATCGTTACGGACAGCATCTCCTGCCTCACCAGTGAGCTGGTTGAACAATACGACATCGGGATTATTCCGATAAACATCTACGCCGGCGGCAAACTCTACAAGGACTGGGTGGACATTACACCCACCGAAGTCTACAAATTATTCCTGGAAGACCCCGAATCTTTCAAGACGTCGGCAGCTTCACCAGAGGACTGCCTCCAGGCTTTCCGCAGCGCCAGCCGGAGAGCGGCAAGTATCCTGTGCATTACCGTATCGGCCAAACTCAGCATGATGTACAACGCTGCCTGCGATGCCAGAGAACTGGCCAGGACCGAGTTGCCCGATACTACCATCGAGGTAATGGACTCATATTCGGCGACTCCATCCGAAGGTATGGTCGCCCTGGCCGCCGCCCGGGCTGCTGCCGATGGTAAGGAAATGGCGGAGGTAACCCGCACCGCCGAGGAGATAAGGGATAAAGTCGGCGCCATTGTTTTTCTGGATACCATCCGCCATGTTTACCGCTCCGGGCGCATACCCAAGATAGCCTCTCAGATAGGTTCGATGCTCAATATCAAGCCACTGCTTACCGTTTCCAAGGTGGTAAACTTTGCCGGGATGGCCCGTAATAGAAAGCAGGGTATCGAACGCATGCTCCAGATGATGAGGGATAGAGTGGGCGATAGTCCGGTGCATGTTTCCGTGACACATGCCTACGCCCTGAATGAAGCCGAAAAATTGAAGGAGCGGGTCGCGTCCGAGTTCAACTGCGTCGAAATGTGGCTTTCCGAGTTCAGCCCGGTCATGGGCTATGCCTGCGGCACCGGGACGGTAGGCGTTGCCTTTTATCCTGAGGGTTAGAAAGAGAAACAGATGGTCTATAACATCGTTGCCGCTCTGGTCATCGGTTATTTACTGGGTTCCATCCCCTTTGCCTATATCATTGCCCGCCTCAAGAAAGGGATTGATATACGGCAGAAAGGCAGCGGCAATATCGGCGCCCTGGCCGTCTGGCGGGAGGTAAACCCCGGATTCGGCATCATCGCCCTGGCCTCGGACGTGGGGAAAGGCGTCCTGACCGTATATGTAGCCCGGTGGCTGGGACTCGACCTCCCCTGGATATGTGTCGCCGGGTTTGCCGCCGTGGCGGGGCATAACTGGCCCGTCTTCCTGAACTTCCGGGGAGGCAAGGGGGCAGCGACGATTATGGGCGTGCTCCTGGCTTTCATGCCCGTACAGTTCGCCATCGGCCTCGGCATAGCCATACTGGTCATAATACCCACCAGTAATATCAGGCTCGGCATGATTGGCCTGGCCTGCATACCGCTGATTGCCTGGCTCTTCGATAAACCGTCAGCATATATCTACTATCCCCTGGGTCTCATTCTCTTCCTAGCCGCCTATACCCTCATCGGCCTCAAGGGAGAGATAGCCAGAGCCGGAGAGAAAAAGAGCCTTATAGTAGACAAAAAATATAACTTCTGGCAGACTAAGAAAAACGGATAAAAGCAGGCAGATGAGAAAAGTAGCCATCGTCACCGATACCACCGCCTGTGTCCCCCAGGAACAGGTAGCCCGGTATGACATTGAAGTGGTGCCGGTGCAGCTTATTATCGAAGACAAGACCTACCGGGACGGGATAGATATCACCCCTACCGAGTTCTATAACCTGCTGCGTAAGTCCAAGAAATTGCCCACCACCTCCAGTTCCTCACCCAATCCTTACCTCGAGGCCTACCAGAACGCCAGCCGGAAAGCGCAGAGCATCCTCTGCCTTACAGAACCATCCAAATTCAGCGCCATGTTCGATTCGGCGCGGGTAGCCATGTACACGGCGAAGACCACTCTCCGTAACGTGGCCATCGAGGTGCTCGAGTGCACCACCGCCGCTGCCGGGCAGGGACTGGTGGCATTGGCCGCCGCCAAAGCCGCCGCCATGGACAAACCGCTGAACGAGGTCAGGGAAATTGCCGAGAGTATCATGTCAAGGGTAAATCTGTACGCTACCCTCGATACCCTTACCTACCTGGTCAGGAGCGGCCGTGTCCCGCAGGCCGCCGCCCTCGTAAATTCGATTCTCAGTATCAAGCCTATCTTCACCCTGAACCACAGCGACGCCCATACCGTAGCCCTTCCCAGGACTATGAAGAGCGCCATCGACCGCATGCTGAAACTGATGGGGTCGTCTGCAGCCAAAGGGCAACCACTGCATGTCGTCGTGATGCACGCCGACGCCCTGGGGGAAGCCATAACCTTAAAGGACAGAATTACCTCTCAGTTCGAATGCCGGGAGATATTTATCACCGAGTTCACGCCGGTCATGGGTGTGCACACCGGGCCGGGACTTATCGGCGTAGCCTTCTACAGCGAAGAACCGGGCGCTCAGTTCCCTACC
>DATLAD010000183.1:0-26249 GCA_035527575.1 Dehalococcoidales bacterium | reverse complement strand
CGGCACGACGCCGACGCCTGCCGTATTGATAAAGAGCTTATCGGCGCTGCCCCGGTCGACCACTTTCGTGTCGCCGGTGACGATTTTCACCCCGGCCTCGTCGGCGGCTGTCTTGATGGAGGCCAGTACCTTTTTAAGGTCGGCGACAGGCAGGCCTTCTTCGATGATGAAGGCCAGGCTGAGGTAAAGCGGCCGGGCGCCGCTCATGGCAAGGTCGTTGACGGTGCCGCATACCGCCAGCCGCCCGATATCCCCGCCGGGGAAGAAAATGGGGTTGACCGTGTAGCTGTCGGTGGTGAAGGCCAGCCGACCGCTCACCTCGAAGACGGCGGAGTCGTCCAGTTTATTTAGTATCGGGTTGGCCAGGTCGGGCAGAAAGCTCTCGATGAGGTCGTGCATGAGCTTGCCGCCGCTGCCGTGCGCCAGCAGGATTCTATCTTCGTTCATATTATTCTTTAACCTCACCCCCTGTGTCCCCGTTGAAATCCCTCTCGCTCTCCCTTTATTAAAGGGAGAAGTCTCCCCCTTTCGCAAAGGGGGATTAAGGGGGATTTGTAATGCGCCCCTCCTGGACTCCCCTTATACGTTTTTCTCCATACTGGTAATAAGCGGCGCAGCTTCCCTCCGAGGATACCATGCAGGGTCCCACCGGGTGCTCCGGCGTGCAGGTCTCGTGGAACAGCTTACATTCCAGGGGCGTGCTGACGCCGCGCAGGATGCTCCCGCAGATACACCCCCCGGGTTCGTGAGTGGGTCCGGCGTCGATAACAAAATTCTTTTCGGCATCGAATTTTTCGTATTGTGGCTTAAGCTGGAGGCCGCTGGCAGGAACGACGCCGATGCCGCGCCAGTTGGCGTCGCCGACTTCGAACACTGTTTCCATCAGGCGGAGGGCCGGCTGGTTGCCTTCCGGCTTTACCCCGCGGCGGTAGGTGATTTCCACCCTCGGTTGTCCGCTTTCAATCTGCTCTACCAGCCTGTCCACGGCGAGCAGGATATCGAGAGGCTCGAAGCCGGAGACGGCGCAGGCGATGTGATAGTCGTCGGCGAGGAACCGGTAGGGGTGGGAGCCGATGATGGCGCTGACATGGCCGGGGCAGATGATGCCGTCGAGCCTGACCTCACCCAGGTCGAGGATGGCTTTCATAATAGGCGGACAAACTTTATGCAGGGACAGGACGTAGTAGTTGTCTAACTTCTCCTGCTCCGCCTGCAGAATCGACGCTGCGATGGTCGGCGCCGTGGTCTCGAAGCCGATGCCGATGAAGACAACCGATTTCTCCGGGTTGTCGCGGGCAATAGTCAGCGCATCCTGCGCCGAGTAGACGATGCGCACATCGGCGCCTTCGGACCTGGCCTGCTGCAGGCTGGAACGACTCCCCGGCACCCTGACCATGTCCCCGAAGCTGGTGATAATAACGTCGGGCAGGTGTCCCAGGGCGATGGCTTTATCCAGGTCGGCGCTGGCGGTGACGCAGACGGGACAGCCCGGCCCGGAGAGCATCTCTATGTTTTCGGGTAAGAGCTGGCGCAGGCCGTGCTTGAAGATGGCCACGGTATGCCCGCCGCAGAACTCCATGAGCCTGGCCGGCTTGTGCGAGCGCTTGCGAATTCGCTCCAGTAGCTTTTTACCCAGTTCCGGGTCGCGGTATTCTTCAACGAATTTCAATAAATAGACCTCATTATTTCTCGTCATTACGAGCTGAGCGTAGCAATCCGTCAGTAACGCATAAGGCAAAGTTACGGATTGCTTCGGGCTTCGCCCTCGCAATGACAGTGATTTTAAGTGCTTGCTTCACTCAGTTCTTTTAACAGTTTTAGTGTTTCCGCTGCCTCGGCGGCGTCGATGACGCTGATGGCGTAGCCGGTGTGCAGCAGCACGTAGTCGCCGACCTTTGCGTCCGGCGTGAGCTGGAGGCTGGCGTCACGGGTGATGCCTTCGATATCCACCTCGGCCTGCTGGCCGTCTATCGATTTTATTAACGCCGGTATGGCTAAACACATAGTCTCTTACCTCTTACTTCGCCAGCTGCCTTTCCCAGTCGTCCTTGATATCTTTGATTTCCTTGCCGATGCGAAAGGCCGGACCCAGGAATTCGCCGACTTTATTATACGTCCCGGCCGGATACGTCATGTAAACAATGGGGTCGATTTTACTCGCATCGGGTTTACCTTCGGTCATGCAGTCTTCGGAGACCAGTATCTCCTTAATAGGGCCGGCTATGAGGTAGTGGCTGCCCAGCTTCAGGATGTGCTCGGCGGTGCAGCCGATATTGACCGGGCATTGCTCGATGAATGGAGCACCGGCGACTTCCCCGTAAAATACCTTGAAATTGCAGTCTTTGGCTTTGTCCTGCTTGGCGCCGGTAGCGATTCCGCAGTAGTCCGTTTCTTTGACGAGAGCCGTATTGGGAATATTGACCGAGAATGTCATCGTCTGGTGTATGCCTTTCAGCGAGTGCCGTACCCGGTTCAGGGCTATAGCCATCCATGGCGGGGTTCCGCAGGCTATGGTAGCCCAGGCTACCGTAACGAAGTCCGGTTTGCCGTCGACATCAACGCCAACCATCACCGTGGGGTGGGGAAAAAGCAGGGGCATGGGGTCGATTTTTATTTTCTTCATAAACTCGCCTCCGGCTATTTAGCTCTTTTTTATCTCGTTGCCGATTTTAAAGGCGTCGGCGAAGGCCTCGCCAACGGCATGGTACTTGCCGGGTAAAAAGGTGAATGGCCTGACTTTATCGATATCCGGCTGGCCGTCGGTCAGGCAGTCCTCGGACACATGGGTCTCCACCACCTTGCCGATGACCAGGGCATGGCTGCCCATGTTGAGGATGTGCAGGACCTCGCACTCCAGGTTGATGGGGCACTGCTCGATGAGAGGGGCGGTAGCCAGGTTGCCGTAAAATACCTTGAAGCCACAGTCCTTGACCTTGTCCGTCTTGGCCCCGGAGACCAGGCCGCAGTAATCGGCCTCCTTCACCAGGTCGCGGGAGGGGATGTTGACGGAAAATGTTCTGTTCTGGTAGATTCCTTTCAGGCTGTAGCGGTGGTGCTGCAGGGCGATGGTGATAGCGGGCGGCGTGCTGGCGGCTACGCCCGTCCAGGCTACGGCGGCAAAATCGGGCTTTCCATCGACGTGGCTTCCTATCAGGACGGTGGGGTGGGGCCAGAGCATCGGCTGCGGGCCTAATTTCTTTTTGTTCATAATCCTGTCTCCTGGTTTATTTCTTTTTAAAATCCTTGCCGAGAGTGAATGCCTGCCCCAATACCTCTCCGACCGCATTATACCGCGCGGACGGCCCCCGACTGTACACGAAGGGTCTTATTTTCATGATATCCGGTTGCCCGTCCGTCAGGCAGTCCTCGGTTACGTGGGTCTGGACTATTTTGCCGATAACTAGCGCGTGGGCGCCAAGGTTGAGGACGTGCAGGACCTCGCATTCCAGGTTGACCGGGCACTGCTCGATGAGCGGGGCGGTCTCCAGCGTTCCGTAAAATAACCTGAACCCGCAGTCCTTTGCCTTGTCCGTCTTTGCTCCGGAAACTGTGCCGCAGTAATCGGTCTCCTTTATCAGGTCGACAGAGGGGACATTGACCGAGAATGTTTTATTCTGGTAGATGCCCTTCAGCGTATACCGCTCGTGGCGTATCCCGACGGATATCGTCGGGGGTTCGCCGCCGGTGATACCGCACCAGGCGTAGGCGGCGAAATTGGGCTTACCGTCGAGCGTAGTCCCCACCAGAACTGTTGGATTGGGGAAAAGCCAGGGCTGGGGTCCGAACGATTTTTTAGTCATGGTCCGCCTCCTCATTAAATTGCGCAATAACAACCTGCCCCAGTGAGATGCCGCCGTCGTTGCAGGGCACCTGACGGTGAGTATATACCTCAAGCCCGGCGGACTCAAGCAATGATACCACTTTCCTCAGCAGCAGCCGATTCTGGAATACCCCGCCGCTCAGCGCCACCCCGGTGATACCGGTCTTGGGCGAGATTTTCTGGCACATCTCCAGTATCATCTGGGCTACGGTGTTATGGAAGCGGGCGGCGATTCTGGCCCTGGGCGTGTGGTTGTGTAAATCGTTCAGTATTGCGGCGAATAAATCGTGAACCTTGATGGTATTGATGTCGTCATGCTTCTTTATGAAGAACGGGTAGCGGGCGGACTCGTTAACGGCTTTAACGGCGAGTGTCTCGAGGTCGATGGCCGCCTGGGCTTCGTATTCGATAACGCCCCTTACGCCGATAAGGGCAGATACGGCGTCGAAGAGTCGCCCTATGCTCGATGTCAGCGGTGCGTTAATGCCCTTTTCTATCTGGCTCTCGATAATTTCGATTTCCCTCGGGTCGACATTTTTCAGGAAGGGAAGCTGCCGGTCTAAATCTATGCCCAGCGATAGCAAATAGCCGATGGCCGTGCGGTACGGCTTTTTAATGGCCAGTGCGCCGCCCGGCAGCGGCAGGTACTCCAGGAATGCCATTCGAGTGAATTCTTTGTAGTCGGCCACCATGAATTCCCCTCCCCATATTTTCCCGTCCGTGCCGTAGCCGGTGCCGTCGAAAGAAACCCCGATGACCGGCCCTTCGATGCCGTTGTCCGCCAGGCAGCTGGCGATGTGAGCGTGGTGGTGCTGCACCGGAACGAGCTTTATCCCGTCTCTGGCGGCCAGCTCTTTGGCGTACTTGGTCGGCAGGTACTCCGGGTGCATGTCGTGGGCGATAATTTCCGGTTCTATCCTGAATAACCTCTGGTATAATGCTATTGTATCGGTAAAATGCTCCAGCGTTTCCATGTTTTCCATGTCGCCGATGTGCTGGCTGACGAAAGCGAAGTTGTCCCGCGTCAGGCAGAAGGTGTTTTTCTCCTCGGCGCCGCAGCCCAGTATCTGTTTACTGTTATAGGTGAGGTGGATGGGGTAGGGGGCGTAACCTCGGGCACGCCGCACGAACCGGGGAACATCCCTTTCCGCTATCGTCACGCTGTCGTCATAGCGGGCGTAGATGTCCCGATTGTGCACCAGGAAGTAATCGGCGATGCCGCCGAGCCTCCGCAGCGCCTCGTCGTTGTCCCTGGCGATTGGCTCCTCGCTGATATTGCCGCTGGTCATGACCAGGGGCAGGCCGGTCTCCCGGAGCAGGAGGTGGTGCAGGGGAGTATAGGGGAGCATCACGCCGAGATATTCCAGGCCGGGCGCCACGGCTTTTGATATTGTGGTGTCGGACTTCCATTTCATCAGGACGATGGGGCTGCCGGGAGAACTAAGGAGCCTGGCTTCCTCATTACTTACCTCGCAGTGCCGTCTGACTCCATCGAGGGACGCAACCATTATCGCCAGGGGCCTGGCGGGTCGCTTCTTCCGCTGTCGCAGCCGGTTGACCGCTTTCTCGCTGGTGGCGTCGCAGGCCAGCAGAAAGCCCCCCAGCCCCTTCACCGCGATTATTTTACCCTGTTTTAATAGCTGGCTGGTCTTGGAGATGATGTCGTCGCAGGTTATCGGATTGCCTTTGGCGTCCGACAGTTCCAGTTGCGGACCGCACACCGGGCAGGCGTTGGGCTGGGCATGAAAACGGCGGTCGAGCGGGTCGTCGTACTCTCTCTGGCATTCCCGGCACATCCGGAAGCTCTTCATGGTCGTGTTGGGGCGGTCATAAGGGATATCGTCGATTATGGTGAAGCGTGGGCCGCAGTTGGTGCAGTTGGTGAAAGGGTAGCGGTAACGGCGGTCTTCGGGGTCGAAGATTTCCCGCAGGCAGTCCGGGCAGGTGGCGATATCCGGGGAGACGAGCTGGTACTTGCCTTCTTCGGCAATGCTGAAGCGGATTTCGAATTTGTCATGGCTGGC
Organism: Dehalococcoidales bacterium; assembly: GCA_035527575.1. Classification (GTDB taxonomy): domain Bacteria; phylum Chloroflexota; class Dehalococcoidia; order Dehalococcoidales; family RBG-16-60-22; genus JAFGPF01. Next base: position 20,405 of record DATLAD010000183.1, on the reverse strand, counting down.
CGGAGGGCCCGGAATTACCGCGATATCCTCAATGTGAGATAATGGCGGCGCCTGTTCGCGCAGTCCGCGGAGGAATCGCTCGATGTCTCTGGATTCTCCCTCCACCTCAATCCTGACATCCTCCGAGGTGTTGCGTACCCAGCCCCTGAGGTTGTGCCTGGTGGCGAGTTGATAGATAAAGGGTCTGAAGCCGACGCCCTGCACCACCCCCCGGACGCTGATATGAACCAGGCTTATAGTTGGTGTTTTTGCCATGCTACCTGTTTTTCTTGCCTTTTACGGCGGATTCCAGCCAGGTGAACCAGGCCTCCATCCCCGCGCCGGTCTTGCAGGAAACGGGGAAGATAATGACGTCGGGATTCAGTCCGGTGACCGTTTTCTTAAAGCCGTCGACGTCAAATTCGAGGTGTGGCTGGAGGTCGATTTTATTAAGCAGTACCACGTCGCTGTCGGCGAACATGGCCGGGTACTTGTACGGTTTATCGTCGCCTTCGGGCATACTGGAAATCATGACGCGCTTGTCTTCCCCAAGGACGAAAGCGTTCGGGCAGATGAGGTTGCCGACGTTCTCGATAAAGAGCAAATCGGCGTCTTGCAGCGGCAGGTCGTTCAGGGCGCTTTCGACCATGTTGGCGTCGAGGTGGCAGCCGCCGGCGGTATTGATTTGAACGACGGGTATGCCCATTTCGTTGATTTTATCGGCGTCCACGCTGGAAGCCACGTCTCCTTCAATGACGGCAATCCTGGCTTTTTCTCTCATGTGTTTTATCGTGCTCATGATGAGGCTGGTCTTGCCCGCCCCCGGCGACGACATTATATTTATCGTCAGGATGCCGTACTTGTCCAGTCGTTTCTTGTTGGCTTTGGCCTTTTCCTCGTTGGCTCCCAGGATATCCTCGCCCACTTTTATCACTTTTACCGTCATTTACTCCACCTCGATACTTTCCATGTAGCATTCCCGACCTGATACTATCTCGATGCCCGTCTCGTGGCAGGTAGGGCAGGACCAGTCGTGGTCGCTGGGGGCGAAGATGGCCTCGCACTTGTGGCAGCGCACCCTGGTCGGCTTCGTTTCGAAAGAAAGCTCGGCGCCATTGGCGATGGTGTTCTTGGTGAGAAAGTCGAAATAGAACTGCACGCACTCGCTTACGACGCCCGATAATTCGCCCACTACCAGGTTAATGCGGGTAATCTTGCCGGCGTTGGCCTCATTTGCCTTTTCCAGGGCCAGCGCCAGCATGCTTTCCGTAATGCTGTATTCATGCATTTGAGTATGGTGATTTCCGGGTACTAGTACCGGAGACCCACCATTAACATTATAGAGCAGAGTGTGTGAGGGGGCAAATCAAGGGTTTCTATTTGCATTTGGTTGATAGTCTTGCCTCACCCCTTACCCCTCTCCAGCCAGAAGCATTTTTCTAAGCCGGAGTTTACATTGGCTGGAGAGGGGAGTATTAGAGAGAGGGGGGCGAAGCCCCCCTCTCAAAACCTCTCCCCCTCTCTGACCAGTTAGATGTAACCATTGGCACAGAGAAGCAGGTCGGAGAGGGGGATTAAGGGGGTGAGGTAAAGCCGTCAGTTAAATAATGCCAAAAATCTCAACCTTAAAATTTACTTCTGACCCCCACTATGCTATAATTTTGCGTAAATATCTATATAATAAAAGGTGGAAGAGGCAGACTTTGGAAAAAACGAAAAAAGAAGAAATCATCACTACATATCAGGCTCGCGAGGGCGATACCGGCTCGACAGAGGTACAGGTAGCGCTGCTTACCGAGAGGATTCAACAGTTAACCACGCATATGGCGGCCAACCGTCACGACTATCATACCCAGCGGGGCTTGCTCAAGCTTGTCGGGCAGAGGCGAAGGCTTTTGGCTTATCTCAGCCGGGAGGACGTAGGGCGGTATAATCAACTTATCAAGAGGCTGGGGCTGCGTAAGTAAAGCCTTTTAGATAGAAGGAGTATTTCATTGGAACAACAATCTTTTCACTGCGATCTGGGTGGTCGTGACCTTACTATAGAAACGGGCAAGCTTGCCCAACAGGCTGATGCTGCGGTAACCGTACGATACGGCGATACCGTCGTCCTGGTGACGATGTGCTTCAACCGGGATGCGAGGGAAGGGGTGGATTTCCTGCCCCTGACCATTGACTACGAGGAGAGACTTTACGCCGCCGGTAAAATACCCGGCGGTTTTATCAGGAGGGAGGGGCGTCCCAGCGAGGCGGCTATTTTAGCCTGCCGGCAGACGGACCGCCCCATACGCCCGCTCTTGCCCAAGAACTGGCACAGCGATATCCAGATAATCACCACCGTGCTCTCCGCCGACCTGGAGAACGACCCGGATATACTTTCGGTTATCGGCGCTTCGGCGTGCCTGTCGCTCTCCGAGATACCCTTTGACGGGCCGGTGGGTGCCGTCAATGTCGGCTATATTAACGGCGAGCTAGTGCTGAATCCGAAGATGGCCCGGCTGGAGGAAAGCCAGCTCGACCTCGTCGTCGTCAGCACCAGGGACAAGGTTATCATGGTGGAAGCGGGAGCCAGGGAAATCGGCGAGGATATCGTCCTCCGGGCGATAAAGTTCGCCCACGAGGCCAATCAGGATATCATCAAGCTCCAGGAAGAGCTTCAGCAGGCAGCTGGTAAGCCCAAGCGGACTGTCCCCGGGGAAGAAGTGAACGCGGAAGCGGTTGCGGCCCTGGGTAAAATCGTCGATGAGAAGCTCGAGCAGATACTCAATCAGGCGGACAAAGAGCAGCGCGAGCAAATGCTGAACGCGTTGATAGAAGAAGTCAGCGGGCATCTGGCCGAGTCGTTCTCGGGGAAGGACATACTCGCGGCCCTTGACATAAAAGTAAAGGCCGAAATAAGGTCAGGCATACTGGAGAAAGGGCAGCGCATCGGCGGACGCGGTATTACCGAAATTCGCCCCATCAGATGTGAGGTGGGACTGTTGCCGCGTACTCACGGCTCCGGCCTGTTCTCACGGGGTCAGACCCAGGTACTGACCATCACCACGCTGGGTTCTACCCGCAAGGAGCAGATGCTCGATGGCTTGGGGATAGAGGAAAGCAAGCGCTTCATGCACCACTATAATTTCCCCGGGTTCTCCAACGGCGAGGTGAGGCGTGTCGGTTCAACCAGCCGCCGCGAGATAGGGCATGGCGCCCTGGCCGAGCGGGCTCTCATTCCGGTGTTGCCCGATGACGGGGATTTCCCGTATGCAATACGCCTTGTCTCGGAAGTCCTGAGTTCCAACGGCAGTACCTCTATGGCCAGTGTCTGCGCCGGCAGCCTGTCATTGATGGATGCAGGTATACCCGTAAAGAAGGCCGTGGCCGGTATCGCTATGGGTTTGATTACCGGTGATGACGGTAAATTCGTGGTCTTGACTGACCTTGAGGGGCAGGAAGACTTTAACGGCGATATGGACTTTAAAATAGCCGGTACGCGGGATGGCATCACGGCGATACAGATGGATACCAAGCTCAAGGGCTTGACTCTTGAAATCATTGAAAAGACGCTCGGCCAGGCTAAAGAAGGCCGGTTGTTTATTCTGGATAAGATGGACGCCGTTATCAATACCAGCCGGGCTGATGTCAGCCGCTACGCTCCGAGAATGACCAAGATAAAAATCGACCCCAGTAAAATCGGGGCGGTTATCGGCACCGGAGGCAAGACCATCAGGTCCATCATCGAGGAGACCAAGACGACTATCGATGTTACCGACGACGGCACGGTGGTTATCGGCTCGCCGGACATGGAAGCCACCCGGAAAGCCATCGCCATCATTGAAGGCTTGACGCGTGAGGTGGAAATAGGCGATATTTTCACCGGTAAAGTCTCGCGTGTCCTGGACTTCGGCGCCATGGTGGAGATTCTCCCCGGTAAAGAGGGGCTGGTGCATATCAGCGAGCTGGCGGACTATCGCGTAAATAAGGTTGAAGACGAGGTTAAAATCGGCGACGAGATTACCGTCAAGGTAATTGCCGTCGATAACCTGGGCAGGGTAAACCTGTCCCGGCGCGCCGTCTTTGAGGAAGGTACGGAAAAAGCTGCCGCCCGTGAAGGTGAGCGTCAGGAAAGACGCGGCGGTTCCTCCGGCTTTCGAAATAATAGGCCGCGCTATTCCGGCGGCGACCGCCAGCAGCGTCCCAATCAGGGCCCTCCGCGACCTCCCTTTAAACGCAACTAATATCTCCCGAATTACTTTGAGGTGTTCTATTATGGAACGTATTAAGGTAGTGGTATATGGAGCGTCAGGCAGGGTGGGGCAGGAGGTGGTCAAAGCCGTCTGCCAGGAGCCGGAAATGCAGCTGGTAGGCGCCGTTGACGTGAAGGTGTCCGGCGAACAGATGGCCCTGCCGGACGGCTCGGGCAGTGTGCCTTTCTCCGCCGACCTCGCCGCCGTCATCGAAAGCTGCCAGCCGGATGTCATTGTCGATTTCAGTATTGCCAAAGCCAGCATGCCGGCCGTGCGCATGGCGGCCGGGCGCGGCGTTAACATGGTTATCGGCACCACCGGCTTTACCGCCGCTGACTTCGATGAGATGAAGAAGCTGGCCGAGGCCAACGAGATTGGCATCGTGGCCGCACCCAATTTCGCCCTGGGCGCCGTCCTCATGATACACCTGGCAAAAATAGCCGGTAAGTTTCTCGACCATGCCGAAATCGTCGAGCTGCACCACGACCGCAAGCTGGATGCGCCTTCGGGGACGTCCAGGACTACCGCTCAGGCCATGGCGGAGGCCAGGGGCAAGCCTTTCCTGCCGCCGGCCGTGCCGGGAGAGGACTCGCCCAGTCGCGGGAAGTCGGTTGAAGGTATAAATATACACAGCGTCCGTCTGCCCGGCCTCATGGCGCACCAGGAGGTCGTTTTCGGCGCACCGGGGCAGACATTGAGCATCAGGCATGATACTATTAACCGGGAGTGCTATATGCCCGGCGTCATGCTGGCGGTGAAAGAAGTGATGAAACGCAAGGGATTTATTTACGGCCTGGATAATTTGTTAGGTCTATGAGGGGAAAAAGTGAAGGACTATCATGTAGCTGTAGTTGGTGCCACCGGGCTGGTCGGGCAGGAGTTCATCAAGACCCTGCTGCAGCGCAGCTTCCCGATGGCCTCGATTCGCCTCATGGCGTCGGACCGCTCGGCAGGCAGGAAACTGCCGGTCGGTAACCGGGAGATTGAGGTCGAAGAGACCTCCGCCGATTCTTTCGAGGGTGTGGATATTGCCCTGTTCTCGGCCGGGGCCGACCAGAGTCGGTATTTCTCGCCGATAGCCGCGAAGGCCAGGGCCGTGGTCATCGATAACAGCGCGGCCTGGAGGATGGAAAAGGGCGTGCCGCTGGTGGTGCCCGAGGTCAATGCCGATGATATCAGGCTGCACAAAGGGATTATCGCCAATCCCAACTGCTCCACCATCCAGATGGTCGTGGCCCTGTACCCGCTGCATAAGGTCAACCCTATCAGGCGTATCGTGGTTGATACCTACCAGTCGGTAGGAGGCACCGGTATCGCCGCCATCGAGGAGTTGAAAACACAGACGCGGCAGGTGCTGGATGGTCAGGTCACCATTCCCCACGTCTACCCGCACCAGATAGCCTTTAACGTGCTGCCTGAGATTGACGTTTTTCTGGACAACGGGTACACCAAGGAAGAGTGGAAAATGGTGGAAGAGACCAGGAAGATAATGCACGCCGAGAATATCGCCGTATCGGCTACCTGCGTGCGCGTGCCGGTGCTGGTGGGGCACAGCGAGTCGGTCCACGTGGAGTTCTCTCACCCGATGGCGGTGGAAGAAGCGCAGCGGATTCTCTCGCGGGCTCCCGGGGTGAGGGTGCTGGATGACGTGTCCATCAGCCTTTACCCGCAGGCATGGGCGGTGGCCGGCACCGACGAGGTGTTCGTCGGCCGCATCCGGAAGGACGTCTCGCATCCCAACGGACTGGTTATGTGGATTGTTGCCGATAATTTACGCAAGGGGGCGGCTCTTAACGCCGTCCAGATTGCCGAAGAAATGATAAAACGTGACTGGGTAAAACCGGAAGGAGGCCAGTAATCGTGAAGAAGCTGGGACGGGTATTGACGGCTATGGTGACCCCGTTCAAGGAAAACGGGGAAGTCGACTACGAGCAGGCTAAAAAACTGGCATTGGCCCTGCTCGATTCGGGGTGCGACGGCGTGGTCGTGGCGGCTACCACCGGAGAAGCGCCGACGCTTTCCTGGGAGGAAGAGCTTCGCCTGTTTTCCGAGGTGAAATCGGTAGTGGGCGACCGGGGAACAATCGTTGCTTACACCGGCAGCAACAGCACTTCCGAAGCTGTCGAAGCGACCAAAGGGGCGGAGAAAATCGGGGTGGATGCCTGTCTTTCGGTAGTCCCTTACTATAACAAGCCAACGCAGGAAGGCATCTATCAGCACTTCAAGGCCATCGCCGAAAGCACCAGCCTGCCTATCATCATGTATAACATACCGTCGCGCGTAGTGGTCAATATGACGGCGGAAACCATTGTCCGGTTGAGCCAGATAGATAACATCGCGGGGGTCAAGGAAGCCAACGGCGATATGGCCCACGTCGCTCAGGTGATCAGCAATGCCCGGGAAGGCTTCCGTATCTGGAGCGGTAATGATAACGATACCTTTCTCATCATGGCCCTCGGCGGCTACGGCACCATCGGCGTGGTCACGCACCTCGTAGGCAAGCAGGTCAGAAAGATGATGGAATACGTTCTGGAAAATAATGTCAGGGAAGCCGCGGAAATCCACCGCCACCTGGTGCCGCTGGTAAACGTGCTTTTTATCCAGCCCAACCCCGGCCCCGTGAAGTATGCCCTCAACCACGTCGGCTTCCGGGTAGGCGCGCCGCGTTTACCCCTCCTCCCCCCCGATGAGAAGTCGGCAGCCACCATCGTGGAGACCTTGAAGAAATACAAAATTGATATTAAAGCGTAATTCCATTCATTAGAGAGTGTATTAGAAGGGGGGCGTCAGCCCCCCTCTCCTTTTCCCCCTTCTGAGATATCTTTTCCCACCCTGGCCGCCCAGTATCATCTCCTGCTTATCCCGCAGTGTTTACCCCACCCACCGCCCCCTGAATGTCATTGCGAGTCCCGATGAAATCGGGGCGAAGCAATCCGCCCCCTGATATTTTCCCGTGGTCTCCACTCCACCCACTTTCAGAGTTATCTATTCCCACCCAAACCGCCCTCGTATCATCTTCGGCTTATCCCGTGGTTTCCCCCTTTCGTAAAAGGGGAATAAGGGGGATTTTATATCTCCTCCCCCTTGATGTGAGAGGGCAGGGTGAGGGTGACATTATACTCCCCCTTTACGAAGGGGGATACAGGGAGATTTTAAACTTCTCTCAATCTCCTCAGGGGAGTGCGCAGCGAGAGGGGGCGCAGCCCCCTCTCAATATATATCCCCCTCTCCAAACAAATAGACCAGCGGATTAGTTCCATGCTGCTGTTTGGAGAGGGGGTCAGGGGGTGAGGTAAAGATACAGTGACGCTATAGAGTAGCTGTTTGACTATAAATACAATCTGAACCCGTGCGCCGATGCTGCGAATCCCAGCGATTTATAAAACTGATGGGCCTGCTCGCGCCGCTTGTCGCTGGTTAACATAATCTTGTAGCAGCCGGCTTCTTTAGACCGGGCTATCACATAGTCCATCAGCAGTTTGCCGATTCCCCTTCGCCGGTACTGCTCGTCCACCACGACGTATTCCACCACGGCAAACGGCGAAACACCGTGGGTAAAACCCGGCAGTATTACCAGTACCGTCGTGCCGAGAATTTCTCCGTCTTCTTCCGCCACCAGCAACCGGTAGCCCGGCACTGCGCTCATCTTGTTGAAGACCCGCCGGTACTCTTCCATGGACGGCACAGGTGCCCCGGCAGGCGGCGGGTTGAAAGCAAGCTGGCGGTAAAGCTCCAGGATGCGGGGTATATCCTTCTCTGTCGCCGTTCTAACTGTCGCCATTTTCTCTTAGAAAATCGACTTCCTGACGATGGTCTGCTCTCGCCTCTGTCCAATGGAAATCAGGCTCGCCTGGCAGCCGATTAGCTCCTCCAGCCTTCTTATATACCTCTGGGCTTTGGTGGGCAGTTCTTTAAATATGCGGACGCCGCTGGTGGGTTTTTCCCATCCCGGCAACTCTTCGTACACGGGCTGGCACTTCGCCAGGGTGGCGGCGCTGGACGGGAAGTTTTCGATTGTGTCCCCGTTGATTTTATAGCCGGTGCATATCTTCAGTCGCGGCAGCTTATCGAGGACGTCGATGCGGGTGATGGCCACCGAATCGAACCCGTTGACGCGCTTGCTCAGGCGCGCGGCTACGGCATCGAACCATCCGCAGCGGCGGGGCCGGCGGGTAACGGTGCCGTATTCCTGGCCGTATTCTCGTATGGCGTCGCCGGTTTCATCCTTGAGTTCCGTCGGCATCGGGCCGGCACCTACCCTGGTTTGATAGGCCTTGAATACACCCAGGACATGGGTGACCTGGGTGGGTCCGAGCCCCGACCCCAAACAGGCGCCGCCGGCCAGCGGCGAGGAGGACGTTGCATAAGGGTACGTGCCGAAATCGGGGTCGAGCAGGACCCCCTGGGCGCCCTCGAGGAGGATAGGCTCATCACGGTCCAGGGCCGCGGCCAGTATGACGGTCGTATCGCAGAAAAGCGGCGAAAGCCGGTCGGCATACTGGCAGTACTGGCTGTAGATTTCGTCGAAAGACAGCGGGGATTTTCCGAATACTCTGGTTATTATTCTATTCTTATAATCGAGCGCCAGGCTAAGCCTCTCCCGCAGTACCTCCTTGTCCAGGAGGTCGCCGACTCTTATGCCGATTCTGGCTACCTTATCGGCATAGGCGGGGCCGATACCCTTGCGCGTCGTGCCGATGGCCTTGCCGCCGAGTGAGTCCTCTTCCAGCCCCTCGATGAGGATATGGTACGGCATAATCAGGTGAGCCCGGTCGCTGATGAAAAGTCGGGAAGTATCCACGCCCCGCGAGTTCAGTTCCTCTATCTCTTTAATCAGCACGCCCGGATTAAGCACCACGCCGTTGCCTATTATCGATATGGTGCCGGGATAGAAAATTCCCGACGGCGTGAGTCTGAGTTTGAATTCGCCGAGAGGGTTAACGACCGTATGGCCGGCGTTATCCCCGCCGGAAAAACGCACCACATACTTGGCTTTCTCCGCCAGCATGTCGACAATCTTGCCTTTTCCTTCATCTCCCCATTGAGCTCCGATTACAGCAGCGACTGGCATAGTGTCCTCCGTTTGCAAAAAAATCCAGAATACATTCTACAATTAAAGGCGCAGAATGTCTATCCCGTTTACGTGTGCCGCGAAAAAATTATCGGCAATTATTGCCTTGTCTGCCGCCAGGCGTAAAGCAGCCTCTGCCCGGCGGTGAAGTAGCTGAAGAAAGTGATAACGGCCAGGGCAATAACCAGGGCGCAGTCGAACCGACTCAGCAGCAGGCCCAGTGCCAGGACAATGACTCTTTCCGGGCGGGTAAACAGCCCCGTTTTACATTCGATGCCCAGCCCCTCCATTCTGGCTCGGATATAGCTGACCATCAGCGAGCCGAGCAGGGCAACCCCGACGAGTATGCTTTCGGCGACCTGCTGCTCCCGTGCGAATACCGCCAGCAGGCCCAGCAGCAAAATAGCCTCGGACAGGCGGTCGAGTGTAGAATCGAGTATGCCGCCGAAGCGGGTAACCCGATTGGTAACACGCGCCAAGGCTCCGTCCAGCATATCAAAAAGCCCGGCCACCAGCACGACAAATCCGGCGGCGAAGAGGTGCCCGGTGACAATCAGCACTGCGGCAACGATTGTTATACAGAATCCAAGCCAGGTCACGACATTCGGCGTTAGCGGGGTTCTGGCCAGGAGATTGACAATCGGTTGCGTGACGCAGTTGGATATGCTTTTACGGGCTTTTTCTAGTTTCGGCATTGCTCAGTGCTTTCCTGAAGCGGCACCGACCTGCGGAGTATCTGCTTCAGGAATTGCTTCCGGCCTCTTAATACCGTCGAGTGTTTCGACGTAGAAGTCCAGCATCCGCTTGGCGAGGAGTGACCAGTCGTATTGCATCGCCCTGGGTTTCCCCCTGGCGCCCATCTCCTGTCGAAGCTGCTCGTTGGCACCGAGCTTAAGAATTGCTTCGGCCAGTTTTACCGAGTCCCTCGGCGGTACCGCGATTCCCTCCACGCCGTCGGTGAGCACGCTGGCATATCCGTCGATGGCTGAGGCGACAATCGGTTTGCCGATAGCCATAGCCTCCAGCAGGACGATGCCGAAGCTTTCACGTCCGGTAGCCGGAAAACAGACGATATCGGCTGTCGTATAGTACCTGGGTAAATCGCTGTATGTCGAGTAGCCGGTAAAAATAACGTCCTTTAAGCCGTTTTTGCTGATATGCTTTTCATACTTGTTGCGCAGCCTTACGCCGGGCCCCACGGCAATCAGGCGGCAGTCCGGGGTTTCCTCCTTGACCAGCTTATAGGCTTTCAGCAGGTAGTCGAACCCCTTCCGTTTCTCGAACCGACCGACAAACAGGATGTTGAGCTTGCCGTCGTTGAGCGAATCGATTGGCGATGCGTGGCTGTTGAAGTGATTGGTGTCGATTCCGTTGGGTATGATGGTGTAATCGGCGGGGAAGTACTTATTTACATACTCCAGCGCTATTTTGGAAACGGCAATGCGGCCGTCGAGCTTGCGGAACCACCGGTCAAGGTACCATTTCATTATAGGTGAGAACATCGTGTACCAGGGTTTGCCCCCGGAAGCATGAAACGTGCCGACCATCGGCGTGTGTTTTAATCGTAATACCGTGGTGCACAGGGTCGGCATCAGGGGTTCGTGGAGGTGGCAGATATCGAATTTCTCCCGTTCGAACACCTCGTTTATCTGCGATTCCAGCCGTACGGACACGGTGATGCGGGCTACAGAGCCGCTGACCGGAATGGGGCGGGGTGTGCCGATGCGTATAAAACGGTCGCCCAGCGTGTAGACTGCTTTTGAGGCCGGAGCGATAATTTTAACGTCGTGGCCCATGCGGGTGAACTGCTTTTCCAGGCACGATATATGGTTTACGACGCCTCCGGGGTAAGCGAAGTCGTAAGGTGATACCAGCGCTATCTTCATAGTCGGCTACCTGGAAGACCCCCGTTTTTTAGGTTGTTTTACCGCTGCCGGAGCCGGGGCGTTAGCCGCGATAAATTCTTCTACCTTCCTGTGGGCCTCGTCGTCGGTGTATTGAACCGGCGGCGATTTCATGAAATAGGACGATGGAGCGGTCAGCGCTCCCTTCAGGCCGCGGTCGAGGGCGAGCTTGCAGCACCTGACCGCATCGATGACCACACCGGCGGAGTTAGGGCTGTCCCATACCTCCATTTTTACTTCCACGAGCAGTGGTACATCGCCGAAGGTTCTACCCTCCATCCTGATGTGGCAGAACTTGCGGTCATGGAGCCAGGGAACGTAGTCGCTGGGCCCCACGTGGATGTCATCGGGATTCATCTCGTAGTTCAACTGAGAAGTCACGGAAGTGGTCTTGGATATCTTCTTGGACTCCAGCCTCTCCCGCTCCAGCATATTCAGGAAATCGGTATTGCCGCCGAAGTTGAGCTGGTAGGTGTGCTCCAGCTTGACGCCGCGGTCCACGAAAAGCCGGGTGAGCATGCGGTGCGTTATGGTGGCGCCGACCTGCGACTTGATATCGTCGCCGATGACCGGCAGGTTCCTGTCGGTAAAGCGTTTCTGCCAGTACTTCTCCCTGGCGATAAAAACCGGAATGCAGTTTATCATGCCGCAGCCGGCATCCAGTATCTGCTCGATATACCACTTGGTGGCTTCTTCGCTGCCGACGGGCAGATAGTTGATGACGACATCGGTCTTGGTTTCCTTCAGGATGCCGACGATATCCGCCGTTGGCCCCGGCGCTTTCTGGATTATCTGCGAGAGGTACTTGCCAAGGCCGTCGTGGGTCATACCCCGCTCCACCTTGATGCCTGTCATCGGCACTTCGCAGAACTTGTAGGTGTTATTCGGCTTGGTGTAGATTGCCTGCGCCAGGTCTTTGCCGACCTTGTTCTTATCGATGTCGAAAGCCGCCACGAAATTGATGTCTCTTATATGGTAGCCGCCGAGATTAACATGCATCAGCCCCGGCACGAACTCATCTTCCTTGGCATTCTGATAGTAGTAAACACCCTGTACGAACGATGAGGCGCAGTTACCCACGCCGATTATGGCAACGTTGATCTTCCCCATGTTTTGATGTCTCCCCTTTCTAAAGAGATGATGCACGGCGGGTTTGATTCGGAAATTCGATTGTACCCAGCATCGGTTTGAACTATACTCTCTTTGAGCATTAGATGTCAAGACTTACGGGTGATTTGGCTTTATTTGCGTTTACCTGATGTGTCTGCCTCACCCCCCCCCCCCCCCACCTCGTTCGTTATCTATTCCCACCCGACCGCCCTCGTATCATCTGCGGATTGTCCCGCAGTTTTGCCCTGCCCCACCGAAGCGGGGTGTTTAAGAGGGGCGTCAGCCACTCTTTCTAAATATATCCCCCTTCCCTTCACAGATACCCAAGGGAAGGGGGATAGGTTCACCTGAAAATACAGGGGGTGAGGTTAAAGTTAAGTGAGATTTAAATGTTTGCAGTTTCAGCGTACTAAATAAGCACCTTTTTAGGTTGCCAGATGCCCTTCTCCGGCACGTGGCGGAGTATGGCCAGGAAGCGCCCGTCCGCGGAATAGGCGCGACAGTATTTCTGCCGGGCATTGCCTTTGCTGTCCTGGCTGTCATTATGTTCCAGGACTAGCGGACTTCCGTTCCTTATCGCTTCCTCGCCGGCATCATCCACGACCACCGCGTCATAATCCCGCAGCACGATATCCACGGGGTAAACAAAGCGTTCCCAGTACCCGAGGCGGAAGGCTTCCTCCAGCCGGGGCATGGAGATGGCATCCTTGATGTCGAAGAGCCCGCAGCGGGTGCGGACCAGGCTCTTGAGATGGGCGCCGCAGCCGAGTGACTGCCCCAGGTCGTGTGCCAGCGAGCGGATATACGTCCCCTTGCTGCATTCGACTTCTATGGTGGCTACCGGCGATTCCCAGGCGACCAGTTCCAGGCGGTGGATTTTCACCGTGCGACTCTTCCGCTCTACCTCGATGCCGGCCCGCGCCAGCGTGTAGAGAGGTTTACCCCGGTGCTTCACGGCGCTGTACATCGGCGGGGTCTGCCGGATAGTCCCCCGGAACGCGCCGAGGGCCGACTCCACTTGAGCGCGGTTGATGCCTGAAGAATCTCCCTTGCAGGTGATTTTACCGCTGGCGTCATAGGTATCGGTGGCGGCGCCCAGTTCTATCCCGGCGCGGTACACCTTGGTGGTGTCCATCAGGAATTCCACGATGCGTGTCCCCCGCCCGAGACAGACCGGGAGGACTCCGGTGGCGTCCGGGTCCAGCGTCCCTGAGTGTCCCACGCGCCGCTCCCCGCTCAGCCGTTTCACCATGGCCACGACGCCGAATGAGGTCTTGCCCGGGGGTTTGTTAATGTTCAGTATGCCGTCCAAGGTTAGTCCTTATATTCTTCCCTGGCCTGGTCGATGAGGCGAAGGATGCGGTCGCCGTGCTCGATGGAGTTGTCCCAGTGGAAGCTCAGTTCGGGAGTATGCCGCAGTTTCAGGTTTCTGGCCAGTTCTTTGCGTAAAAAGCCGGCCGCTGAATTTAGCACCCCCAGTATCTTCTGCTCCTGTTGCTTCCCGCCGATACAACTGACAAAGACCTTGGCGTATTTGAGGTCGGAGGAGGTTTCCACCTCGGTTACGGTGACGAATTCATCGAGGCGCGGGTCTCTCAGCTGGTGCTGAATTAATTCGCTGATTTCCCGCAGGATGAGGGTATTTACACGTTCGATGCGATGTGACATGGCCTGAAGCCCGGATATCCGTCGTTACCCGGATTTTTCCATTCTATAAAATTCCAGCGTGTCACCGACCTGAAAATCGTTGAAGTCCTTGATGCCCACACCGCACTCGTAGCCCGCCGCCACCTCTTTGGCATCATCCTTAAAGCGTTTCAGACTGCTCACCGTGGATTCGCTTAATACTTCCTTGCCCCGGCGTACCCTGACGGGCGCGTTACGCACTACCTTCCCATCGGTGACATAAACGCCGACTACCTTGGCACCCTTGCCGGCCGAAAAGACCGCCCTTACCTCGGCGCGTCCGTCGGTGACCTCGACGTAGGTTGGTTCGAGCATGCCTTTCAGTGCTTTCGCCACGTCGTCGGTCAGTGTATAGATGATGTTGTAATGGCGTATGTCCACGCCGCTGGCAGAGGCCAGCCGACGCACACCTTCTCCGGCGCTGACATTGAAGCCGATGATGAGCCCGTTGGAAGCGGAGGCCAGCATGACATCGCTATCGGTGATATTGCCGGTGCCGCTGTGGATAATCCTGACCTTGACCTCGTCCGTCGCCATCTGTTCCAGGGAGGTCCTGATAGGTTCGATGCTGCCCTGGACGTCCGTCTTGAGAATGACATTGAGTTCTTTTACTTTCCCGGCGCTTATCTGGTCGTAAAGCGTGTTGAGGTTAACCGATTTCCCCGCCCCGGTGGCTTTTTTCTCCATTTCCGCCCTGTTCCTGGCGAGCAGGGCATGGGCATGGCGTTCGTCGGCTACGGCCGCTAAAGTGTCTCCGACCTGGGGTACTTCGTTCAAGCCCAGGACAGCCACGGGGGTTGATGGTTCGGCCTTCTTTATCCGCTTATTCAGGTCGTTAAACATGGACCTTACCCTGCCCCAGGTGTTGCCGACGACTACCGTATCGCCTTCTTTAATTGTCCCTGCTTGTATCAATACCGTTGCCATCGGCCCCCGGCTCCTGTCCATCTTGGCCTCGATGACCACTCCGGCAGCCGCCTGGTTGGGGTTCGCCTTCAGTTCTTCAATTTCCGCCACCAGCAGGACGCTTTCCAGCAGTTCCTTAATGCCTGTCTTCTCTTTGGCGGAGATTTCCACGCATACGATATTGCCTCCCCACTCCTCGATAACCAGCCCGGCTTCTGTTAGCTGCTGTTTAACCAGGTTCGGGTTGGCGTTATCTTTATCGATTTTATTGATGGCCACGACGATGGGTACCTCGGCGGCCCGGGCGTGGTTTATCGCTTCGATAGTCTGCGGCATGACGCCATCATCGGCGGCGATTACCAGGATGGTGATATCGGTGATATTGGCTCCGTGCGCCCGCATGGCGGTAAAGGCTTCATGCCCGGGAGTATCCAGGAAGGTAATTTTCTGTCCGTCTATCGTTGCCTGGTAAGCGCCGATATGCTGGGTGATACCTCCCGCTTCCTGGTCTACCACGTTGGTCTGCCTGATGGCGTCGAGCAGCTTGGTCTTGCCGTGGTCGACATGCCCCATAACCGTCACCACCGGAGGGCGCGGCTGCAGGTTCTCGGCTTCTTTGCCGTAGCGCCGCTTGAACTTCTTGCTCTCTTCGGCGGCGCTTGCCATCTGCTGGTCTTTCAACGGCCTGAGGTGCGATTTAAAGCCGAAACCCGCAACGATGGCGGAGGCCGTATCAAAGTCTACGACCTGGTTGATGTTAGCCATGATGCCGTTGCGCATCAATTGCTTGATAACAAGAATGGAGTCGACCTGCAATATTTCGGCCAGCTGCCTGACGCCTATGGAGCGCGGAATATCGATTACAGGCACCTTCGCCGGTGCCGGTTCTTTGGCGGTTTTTTCCACTGCCGGCTCGACCTTATTCTCTTGTTTGCTGGCTCTGGGCACTGGCTGACTCCTTTAGCAGGTCTTTCCCGCTTCTGATTAACCGTTCGCGGTTATCCTGAGTAAGATTGGTCCGTAAAGTGTGTTCCAGTTGTTTGCCTTTTAAGGCACTTTCCCAGCATTCCCGTACCGGGCAGATGTAGGCGCCCCGCCCCTCCTTTTTCCCGTCGACATCGATTTCGATTTCACCACCGCGCGTGCGCACCAGGCGCACCAGTTCCCTCTTGGCTTTTATCCGCCGGCAGGCCACGCAGGTTCGCTGGGGTACCGGCCTCGTTGGGCCGGGGCGGGAACTAGAAATCTTCTTCCTCCTCCTCGATTTCGAAATCGCGGCGGCCTTTTCTGGCTTTCACGCCGTCCTCGCCGGTATCCTTGGTGTAGGTGCCCTTCTTTTTCTTCTTAATTTTACCTGTTTTAGCCGAGACCTTGGTACGTCTGGGTGCCATGATATCTTCGGCGAATCGTAGATGTGGTTTGCCTTCTTCCGGCTGCTCGAGGACGATTGGCGGCGCAAGCATCTCTTCCTCGACCGGCTCTTCCTCGATTGTTTCCGCCGCCGCCGGTTCCTCGACGAGTTCCAATTCCTCACCCGGAAGGGCCAGGTCGGCCAGCATCTCTTCGGGTACAGCCTCCTCCGCTACGGGTTCGGCGACTTCCTCTGCGACGGGTATGGCTTCTTCCTCAACCGCTGCCTTGGGGGCCGTCTTGGCCGCTTCGAGCTTCTCGGCTTCGGCCATGGAAACGCTCTTGATGTCGATGCGCCAGCCGGAGAGTTTGGCAGCAAGCCTGGCGTTTTGTCCCTCTTTGCCGATAGCCAGGGACAGCTGTCTGTCCGGGACGATTACGGTAGCGGCCTGCTCCTCCTTGTTCAGTCCTACGCTGACGATGTGCGCCGGGCTCAGTGCATTAGCAATAAAGGTGGCCTGGTCCGGGTTCCACTGGACGACGTCTATCTTTTCGCCGCTCAGCTCGCTGACGATATTCTGTATCCTGATGCCGCGCAGGCCTACGCAGCAGCCCACCGGGTCGATGCCTTCCTGTTTGGCGGCGACGGCTATCTTGCTTCTGAAGCCGGCTTCACGGGCGATGGACTTTATCTCCACGGTGCCGTTATATACCTCCGGCACCTCCAGCTCGAAGAGTCGGCGCAGCAGCTCCGGATGAGAGCGTGATACGATTACTTTGGGTCCCTTGCCGGTGCGCGCCACCTGTAAGAGGACGACCTTCAGGCGCTGTCCCACGCGATATCGCTCGGTGCGCACCTGCTCGGATGTCGGCAGTATGGCTTCGGTCCTGCCCAGGTCGATGTGCACCTGCCCCATTTCGAAGCGCTGGACAACCCCGCTGACCACCTCCCCTTCTTTGTCGGCGTATTCTTCGAAGATGGCACTGTGCTCCGCTTCATGCAGGCGTTGCAGGATAACCTGCTTGGCCGTTTGCGCCGCGATACGTCCGGCGTTGGCCGGGGTAGCCTCGACCATGATAGCGTCGCCTATCTGGGCGTCCTCTTTGATTTTTTTTGCCTCTTTCAAGGATATTTCGTAACGCTCGCCGGTAGGTGTCTCAACCACTTCTTTTTCTACCCACACTTCAACCTTGCCGCTGTTGGGATTAATCTTGACGGCGATGTTCTGGTTGGAGGCAAAGTTGTCCTTCTTATAGGCCGACACGAGTGCCGCCTCAACGGCGGTCAGCACCACGTCTTTCGGCAGGTTCTTCTCTGCCGAAAGCTGTGTTATAGCGAGCAAAAAATCGCTCTTCATTTCGGATGACAACCTCCGATATTCTTATTCATACTAATTAAAAAAGTGGGAATCAAACCCACTTTACTACACTGCTATTCTTATCTTGGCAGTGTCATTATAGCACGGTTTTTTTCAAGATGCAAGATAAAATAATATTAAAATCGTTCCGGTATTTAATTTATTATTTTCTTTACCCCCCACCCCTCTTTGATATCTATTCCCACCCGGGCCGCCCGGTATCATCCTCGGCTTATCCCGCAGTTTTTCCCCTATCCCCAACCTGTCATTGCGAGGAGACGCAGGCGGCGAAGCAATCCGCCCCTCAATTTTCTCCCATAGCCTCCCCACCTCCCTTTTCTGAGATATCTCTTCCCACCCGCCGTCCTCGCACCATCCGCTACTTATCCCGCGAGATATCCCCCCCTAACCCCGAAAGGGGAGTGCTTTGCCCCTGTTGTCATTCCCGTGAAAACGGGAATCCAGAAAACACACCTCTCCCTCGATGGAAGATGGACACCACTCACCCTGAGCCTGTCGAAGGGTAAGCTTGCCGTGAGGGGGCGCCAGCCCGTGTATAAAACTAAAGGGGGCGTCTAAGAGGGGCGTCAGCCCCTCTTTTAAAAAAATTCTCCCTCCCTTCAATACAAGGGAGGGAGATACAGAGGGTGGGTTACTTCTTGTAGAGGGGTTTAGGGGGTGAGGTATGAACAGTGACAGGGCAGCCTGCTGACTGTTTGTGGTTTGACCTCGCCTAGAAATCCCTCTCTTACTGGGTTATAATGAGGATATTAGCGTGAAAATTCTCCTTGTGTAAGGAGAGGTTAAAATGGATATCGATAAATTGAAAGCCAATGTTATCGGGGAAATAGATGCTCGTTACCGCGAGCTCGGTGACCTGAGCAAGAAATTGCATGACAACCCCGAAATTGCTTTCGAGGAGCACCAGGCTTCTGACTGGCTGGCGGAGTACCTCGAGAAGAACGGGTTTAACGTGGAGAAAGGTATCTGCAAGCTGCCGACCGCTTTTCGGGGGAGGTACGGCACCGGTCAACCGGTCATCGCCTTTCTCGCCGAATATGACGCTCTGCCCAAAATAGGGCATGCCTGCGGGCACAACCTGATAGCCACCAGCGCCGTCGCCGCCGGTATGGCTTCTAAGCGGGCCGTGGATGAGCTGGGCGGGAGTGTCATGGTCTTCGGCACCCCCGGCGAAGAACTGTACGGGGGCAAGGCCGTCATGGCGGAGAGGGGCGCCTTCACCGACGTGGACATGGCGATGATAGCCCACCCGGGAGGGGGAAACACGGTGGTGATGAACACCCTCGCCTGTGAGACCCTGGAGGTCGAGTTTACCGGCAAAGGTGCCCATGCCGCCGCCGAGCCGGAGGTCGGTATCAATGCCCTGGAGGCCATGATTCAGTCGTATAACGCCATCAATTCCCTGCGGCAGCATATCAGGGAAAGGGCCCGCATTCACGGCGTCATTACCGATGGCGGCGAAGCGGCCAATATCGTTCCGGCACATACCGCCGCCACCTTTATGGTGCGCGCCGAGGACGACACCTATCTCGTCGAGCTTAAAAAGAAGGTCATTAACTGTTTTTCCGGCGCGGCGAAGGCCACCGGGGCTAAGTTGAAATATAAGTGGGGAGAGCATTACGCGGCAATGTTTAATAACCTGACCATGGCCCGGCTTTTCCGGCAGAACATGCAGTCGCTGGGACGCGGCATACGTCTGGGTGGCAATACCATGATAACGTTCAGCACCGATGTGGGCAATGTCAGCCAGCTTTTACCGACCATCCAGCCGATGGTAGCTATAGCGCCGGATGATGTTTTAATACACACCCCGCAGTTTGCTAAGGCCGCCGCCTCGGAGGACGGCCTGCGCGGTCTTCTCGATGCGGCTAAGGCCATGGCGATGACCGTTGTCGACCTCCTGGCGAGCACGGAAACGGTCGAAAAAGTCCAGGAAGAGTTCCGCAAGGGCAGGTAGCTGATAAGGGGCGTTTAAGAGGGGCGGGGAATACATTAGAGAAAGATTATGCAAGCTTATCTGGGTATTGATGTCGGGTCTGTTACCACCAAGTTAGCCGTGCTTAATACCGCTGATGATTTGATTGCCAGCCTGTACCTGCCTACCGGGGGCAGGCCGGTGGCCATGGTGCAGCAGGGATTGCGGCAAATCGGGCAGCAGTTGCCGGCCGACGCTGAAATTAAGGGCGTGGCCACCACCGGGAGCGCCCGCTACCTGGCCGGGGCCGTCGTCGGCGCTGACCTTGTTAAAAACGAAATCACCTGCCAGGCGGTGGCGGCTGTTCATTATGTACCGGAAGTCCGGACGGTCGTTGAAATCGGCGGGCAGGACAGCAAGATTATCCTTATCCGGGATGGCATGGTCACCGATTTCGGTATGAACACCGTATGCGCTGCCGGTACGGGCAGTTTCCTCGACCACCAGGCGGCCCGACTTAACATGAACATCGAAACATTGTCCCGGAGGGCGTTGCTCGGCAGCGAGACGGTACGTATTTCCGGACGCTGCACCGTTTTCGCCGAGTCGGACATGGTGCATAAGCAGCAGACGGGACATAACGTTGATGATATTATTTACGGCCTCTGCCGCGCGCTGGTGCGCAACTACCTGAGCGATGTCGGCTCGGGCAAGGATGTACAGCCGCCCGTAGTCTTTCAGGGTGGGGTTGCCTTTAACCAGGGTATCGTCAGGGCGCTGCTGGAGGAGCTTAAAACGGAGATAATCGTGCCTGCCCACCACGAGGTCATGGGGGCTATCGGCGCGGCCCTGCTGGTGCATGAGCATGCCGCT
>DATLAD010000182.1:0-3781 GCA_035527575.1 Dehalococcoidales bacterium | reverse complement strand
TCTCCTCCTCACGCTTCTTCTCCAGCTCCGCCAGCTCTTTCTTCACCTTTTCCTCACCGATGATGTGGAATTTCCGGTTGACCCAGTTCCCCAGCCAAAAATTGGTGCGGAAGTTCCTTATATCGTCCCAGGCGTCGTAAGGCTCCTCATCCTTATCTCGCCCCTTAACGTCCACGTCAATTTTAATGCCGTGCCGGGCCCGTGCGGCTTGCAGTTCGGCGTCGTCATCGTCGCTGCCGAATATCTTCTTAAGAAAATTCCAAAAACCCATGATAACCCTCTTTCCGTATCGTCTCTCTCACCTTCAACAATATAACCATAAAGGCGGGGCTGTCAACATTTAATATCTATCTCACCCCCTTAATCCCCCTCTCCTATCAAGGAGAGGGGGAGGGATATGGAAGAGGGGCTGACGCCCCTCTTAGACACCCTACTGCTGGATTCCGGGCTGACGCCCCTCTTAAACACCCCGCTATGACAATCCTCTAATTTTGACATTTTAATCGTGGCTGGATATCATAATTAATAGACCATGTCTAAAGACTTCTACAAAGCATTCATTTCCAGCGACGACACGCTCAGGATATACGACGGCGAAACGCTGGCCTTCAGCTCGAAAAAAGACCAGCTGCTGCCCCTGATGGAATACATCGCCGCGCAAAAAGCCGCAGGCGGGCCGGTCACTATTTACGATAAAGTCATCGGCAACAGCGCCGCCCTGCTCGCGGTCAAGGCCAACGCGCGCGAGGCCTGCAGCCCGCTGGGCAGCGAAATCGCCGTAAAGACGCTGCAAAAATACGGCGTCAAATATCACCTCGATAAAATCGTCCCCCGTATCAAACGCCCGGACGGCCGGGGCTTATGCCCCATGGAAGAGATGTCCATCGGTAAAGACCCCGAAGAATTCTACCGGGAGCTAAAAGCCCGCATCGAAGCAAATAAATAATTCCAGCTGAAAGGAGAACCCGTGGAAAAGATAAGACTCGGCAAGACAGGAATGATGGTAACCCGGCTGGGTTTCGGCGGCATTCCCATCCAGAGGTGCACGGACGAAGAAGCCGTGAAAGTCGTCCGGAAGTGCCTCGACCTCGGCATCAACTACATCGATACCGCCAACGGCTATACCACCAGCGAGGAGCGCATCGGCAAAGCCGTTAAAGGCAAGCGGCAGGACGTATTCATCGCCACGAAGTCCTTCGCCCGCTCGCACGAAGAAATTAAAGAACACCTCGACCTGAGCCTCAAGCGACTCGGCACCGACTACATCGACCTCTACCAGTTCCACCAGGTCGGCAGTTTCGACGCCATGAAAAAGATTCTCGACCCCGAAGACGGCCTGATGAAGTCGTTTGAAGAAGCTAAAAAAGCCGGTAAAATCAGGCACATCGGGGCCACCGCGCACCAGCTTGATGTAGCTAAAGAGCTGGTCAAGAGCGACCGCTTCGAGACCGTCATGTTCCCCTTCAACTTCATCACATGTGAACCTGCCGACGAACTGCTGCCATTATGTAAAAAGCACGACGTCGGCTTTATCGTCATGAAGCCGATGGCCGGAGGCATGCTCGAAGACCCCGCCGTCGCCTTCAAATACCTCTTCCAGTTCCCGGACATGGTCATTATCCCCGGCATAGAAAAGCCCCACGAAATCGAAGAAATCGTCCGGATATACGAAGGCTCTCACAAAATGACCGCCGCCGAAAAGAAAAAGATGCAGCAGCTAAGAGACGAACTTGGCACCCGCTTTTGCCGCCGCTGCGACTACTGCCAGCCGTGCGAGCAGGAAATACCCATATCCATGCTCATGACCTTCCCCTCGTTCGTCAAACGCCTCCCGCCCGACTGGTATTTAAAGAGCCCGTGGATTCCCGGCATGATGGAGAAGGCCGCCGCCTGCACCGAGTGCGGTGAATGCGAGGCAAGGTGTCCCTACCACCTCCCCATCAGGGAAATGATACAGGACAGCTATAAGCTCTACGAGGAAGTTAAAGCCAGATATCAGTAAGAGGCTTCTTGAACAAATACATATATAAAAGTATACTAACGGTATAAATTCCCTGGAAATACGTTCGGCAAGGAGGCGGCAAGATGGCAAGAGCAGAACTGGAGAAATATTTCAGGAAAGGCGTGGTGGCCACAGACACACCCCACCCCGAGGTCTCCGCACCGCGCCTGGGCCTGCACAGCAACGAGGGATTCGGCAACAAAAACTTCTCAATGAGCTGGTGGGCCATAACCGAGCCTTTCGAGATGGTATCGGAGAATCACGCCCACGACTTCGACCAGTTTTTGATTTTCGCGGGGGGAGACCTCACCAACATGCCCGACCTGGGCGGGGAGGTAGAACTCACGCTGAGCCTGGACGGTAAAAAACTGGAGAAGTTTGTCATTACCGAGGCCACGATGGTGTATGTCCCCGCCGGTTTATATCACTGCCCGCTTAATTTCAAGAAAATTAACGACCCCAAAAAGCCCATCCTCTTTCATGACCTTTTCTTTTCACCCGAATATAAGAGGAAGTAGTTAGTGATTAGTAGTTAGGGAATTTAACGGCGAGAAGTCGTAAGATAATATTATTTAAACTAAATTTTTTTAAAGAAGGGTAAAGAATGGCTAAAACAAAATATGGGAAGTATTTCTTGAAAGAACCATGGGGAATAATTCACCCGGGGACTCCTCCTGATGCGCCGGTATACATAGGGCTCGGGCAGAAGGCTCCCGTAGAAGGCTGGGATGAGCCTCTTACACAGGTCCTGCGCCCCATTTATCGAGCCTTTAGAATGATTCCTGAAGGGCATAGACATGCCGTCGCCGAAATCCTGTATTTTATTGGTGGCGACCCGATGAATTTTAAAGAATTCGGCGCTGAGGTTGAGTTTACGATGGGTGAGGGTGAGGAAGCAGAAACACACATTATCACCAACACAACATGGGTGTATGTCCCGGCGAATCTACTGCATTGCCCTCTCAATTTCAAGAGAGTGGATAAACCGATTATGTTCGGGCATATTATGTTTGCACCCACTTTTGACTCAACCATAGTAGGCAAAAATCCTTTAAAGCGGTGATACAACATAAGGGGGGACAGCGGGCATGCGTTAGAGAAAAAGCACGGAGCATATCCGCTTTCTCCTTATCATCGGTTTGTCATTCCAGCGAAAGCTGGAATCCAGAGGGAGGGGATAAAATACAATCTGGATTCTCGGGTCAAGCCCGAGAATGACATCAATATATAGTTACGTGCCCGCTGTTTATCTTTTTGACGACAGGTATTATTAACCATGCTGATACGCCATTATCAAGCACAGGATAACGAAGCCATTAAAGCCCTGCATTACGCCGGGCTGGCGCAGTTCGGCGCGACGGCAGACCCCTACCACGATAACGACCTCGACGATATCGAAGGCATCTATATCAATAACAATGGCGACTTCCTGGTCGGCATTGATGAGGATAAAATCGTGGCCATTGGTGCCATCAGGAAGGTATCGGCCACCCGCGGTGAAATCAAGAGAATCAGAGTTCGCCGTAACTGCCAGAGACGCGGCTACGGCCAGACGATTTTATCAAGGCTTTTGAAGCTGGCAGCGGAACTGGGATATACGGAACTATGCCTCGATGCTACAGTCGATAACACGCCGGCGCAGCGTCTCTTCGAGAAATTCGGTTTTATTGATACGCACCGCGGAAAGGTCGGCACCTACGACCTTGTTTTTTACGAGAAGAAGCTGAAACAGGCTCGAATAAAGGGGAAGGAGGAAAAATGGACGCAGCTGTCAAAGAG
>DATLAD010000181.1:0-6799 GCA_035527575.1 Dehalococcoidales bacterium | reverse complement strand
AAATACAGCAATGAACCCGCCGATGTTAAGGTAACCGTCACCTTCATGGAAACCGATGCGGGAATTTTGGTATCCGGCCTGTATTTCGACTCCCCCAAGTTGCGGTCGCAGTAGCCTGTAATAGACTGACCGATTAAACCTTGTTCGCACGCTTACGGCTCGTATAGAACTGCGGCACGAGCAGCAGGGCTGCCATCGAGGAAACGACCATCGCCACCCACATGACCGATGCAGCCTGGGTATGGATGCGCAGCGGTGAGAAGAAGAGGGCCGAAAGCCCGATGGCCAGGCCGAAAGCGTTGGCCAGCACCGGGCGGGATACCGTGGATAAAGCCGCATTGACGGACTCCTCCCGGTTCATCCCGCGACCGCGGTAATAGTAGATGCCGGAGAGAAGGTGGATGGAATAGTCCACGCCGACGCCGATGGCGATGGCGGACAGGTTGGCGGTCATGAGGTTGATATGGAAGCCGGTAACAGCCAGCATGCCCATGATAGCGCAGATGGTAAGGGCGATGGGTAACAGGCCTGCCAGGGCGGCCGTGATGCGGCGCAGCGTCACCCAGAGCATGATGAAAATCAGTACCAGCGCCAGGCCCAGGCTCTGTATCTGGCTCCTGATAACGAGTGTATTCATCTCGTTGAAGAGCACCGGCATGCCGGTAATAATCCGTATCGTGTCGCTATGCCCGGCGACGAATTCTTCGAGTGTATCTATATTTTCGGAGTTCAGCCCTTCGGTTTTCAAAATCATTTTAAAGCCATCGGAGGATGCCCAGGTGCCCATTGCCTGACTGTTTATCTGTGAGAGCATCATGCTGGTGAGCGTCGGATTAGAGGGATAGGCATTTACTCCTGTAGCCATATTGTTGATTCCCACGAGCAGGTCGAATACGGAGAAAGCGTTCCTGATACCCGGAAGACTCTCCAGTTCTCTTTCGGTTTCCAGGACTTTGCTGGCAAACGCGGCATCCATCAGGGCTGCTTTCCCCTGCGGGGCGGCTATCTCCCCGGTGAGGGGTATGGCGCTGCCGAAGCTCTTTTCGACGCGGTCAAAGGTCTGCCTGATTTCCGAACTCTCTTTGAAATAAGTAAGCTGGTTTGATTCCACGTGGAGCCTGGGAATATAGACGACGGAGACCACGAAGATAGCCGCGAAGATAACGGGGACAAGGACCCTCTGCCGGGATGCTTTCAGTATAAAATTATTGAGCCGGGCGTCTTTTGCCTGCGGGGCTTTCGCCGGTATCTTTAATCGGGATAGTACCGCCGGCAGGAAGAATAGAGCTATGAACCCGGCATAGCCGATACCCAGCGTAACGAAAATGCCCATGTGACGCATCGGCACCACTTCCGTCCAGGCCAGGGAGGCGAAACCGGCCATGGTGGTTATCGTTGCCAGGAATATCGGTGTACCTACCATCCCCAGTGTCGCTATCGTCAGTTCCCGGCGGTCAGTGTAGGCATTGATATTGTCCAGGAAATGGCTCGTGTAGTGCAGGCCGTAAGCGGAGCCCATCACCAGGATAAAGAGCGGGCTCAGTACGGTCAACAGGTTAAGGTCCTGGCCGCTCCAGAATATCGTGCCGAAAGTCCAGAGCGCCGCGAACCAGGCCGGAATCATGGACAGGATGGTAAAGCGGAAGCTCTTCAAAACGTAGCGGAATACGAGGAGCACCAGAACGATGGCGCATGGTGGGAGTATGCAGAGTATCAATATGAGGTATCCCCATATGGTGTCCTTGATAACTTCGTTGCCGGCCAGAGAAAGGCTCAGGGGACTGTCCTCAACCATCTCTTTAAGGGAGTCGACGACCTTGCCTGCATCGGCATCTAAAGCGAGGTTGGCGATAAGGACGCCGTTATGGCCGTCTTCCGTTAAAAACTGGTCGGTAAGGAAATACTTGTTTTCGACGAAGTCTTTAAGGGTACTGTACTGCTCCTCTATATAGGCTTCATCGACCCTGACGATACCGGCCCCGGCTATCATTTCCGGCGGGATAAAGCCCTGGACCATAGCCACGCCGTCAATGGCTTCTATCTCCTTCTGAAGATGGAAGATTTCCAGGAGGCTCTCTTTATCGAGGAGAGAACCGTCTCGTTCGATAAGTACGGAGATAGTCTCGCCGCTCTGGTATTTGGCGTTAAGCTGGTGGTATTCGTCCGCTTTCGGGTTCCCCTTGGAGAAAAAGGCCAGGAAGTCCGTATCCAGGTTGAAACGGAACAGGGATGCCAGGGAAACCAGGTTGAGAATAATAACCAGGACAATGATGAGTTTTGCGTGGTCGTAGATAAAACCGGCGATTCTTTTCAACGGATAGTCCTTCCAGTATCGCTGGACGCCAGCGGGGGTTGCCGGTTCTATTATAGGGTAAGATGAACAAGCTGACAAGGATAAGCGATTATGGTTTTGTTTGGTTTTGGTTGTACACCCCTGGGAGATTGTCATTGCGAGGGCACGCCAGAGCCCGTGGCAATCTCAATAAAGCATCATTGGGATTGCTTCGCCTTCGGCTCGCAATGACACGGCAACCAAATGCAAACAGCACTGTGATTATCGGCAGGTGCAGCATAATATCGGGATGTTGGTGCGGCGGAAACGTCTGCGGCTTGTTGCGGCGGGTACCGTTAGCCCGGCTCCGGGGCTTATTTATTTTTAAAAGATTTCATCGCGGCTACGAAAGCCGCGCCACCGAGTAGCGCGGCCGCCAGCAGGATTATCCACCAGGAGCTGCCGAGGAATCCTTTGCTGTCTGAAGAGCCTGTTGTCAGTTTGGGCTTCTTAACGGGCGCCTCCGGCTCTGCTACGGTTATCGTTCGGGATTTCGCATTATTCGTCTCGTTGCTTTCCAAAATCAGTCCGTCGATATCGGCGAATACGCTGATTTCATGTAAACCTGCCGTGGCGGTCCAGGAGAATTCCCCGGTGGCTATAGCGCCCATGGCTATCTCGGCGATGTTAACGTAAGCCACAGGGGCGCCGTCGACGTATAAAGCCAGGCGCGGGTTCACCGCCCTGTCCCTGCCCCGGTTCTCGATTTTTGCCGTGACGGTTATCGTATCCCCGGAGTTGGCATCTAAAGGCGCCCAGGTGATTGTCTTGACGATGAGGTCGGGGGCAGTGGTGGAGAAAGATAAAGTATTTTCATTATTGTTTTCTACAATCTCGGTGACATCTTCATTAGTGTCGATAGCCACACTAAGAGTGTGCGGCCCCGCGGCGAGGGTTGAAATGAATGTTAAAGTTACGTTATCGCCCGCCGGTATTGACTCTATATCCTTGTGCACGCCGGGGGAATCATCAATGGAATACGTTAATTGAGATTCGCTGGCCATATCGCTGCCCTGGTTCTTTATGGTGATGATGAAGGTCACGTCGTCACTTATCAGCGGGTTCTCCATAAGCCATCTGATATCCTGGATGATTAAATCGGGGGTCATCGTGGCGAAGTTAATCTCTTTATCATTATTGGTCTCGTCCGACTCGGTAACCCGGTTATTGATATCGGCAGTTATCTTGAGAGCGTGCATGCCTGCCTCAGCGACCCAGTCGAAAGTCCTGGTGATAGAAGCCGCGGCATCAATCTCCGGCAGGTTCAATGAGGCGGCAGATAAACCATCAATATAACAGGTTGCCTGTGCGTTTTGGGTCTTGCTGCTGCCCTGGTTCCTAAAAGTCGCTGCGAAGGTTACAGTATCGCCGATAGCAGCATTTAAAGGCGTCCATGTGACGTCCTGGATTATCAGGTCGGGTGGGGGCAAAGTTACCACCTTCGAGTTGTTGGCTTCGTCAAACTCAAGGACCTGATTGGTGGAATCGGCAACTATTTCGATGGTGTGGTGGCCGGCCGTAGCCGCCCAGATAAAATACTCCGTAACTTTGGCGCCGGCGTCCAGTCGCCTGATATCGGCGTAACCGACAATGGCACCGTCGACATAGTAAGTGACGCGCGATGGGCCGGCGCTCAAACTGCCCCGGTTCTCCATATTGATGTTAAAGGTGACCTCTTTACCGGCGGGCATGTCTGCCGGCGTCCAGGTAATAGTGCCGATGGCTAAATCGGGCATATTGGGAACTACGGTTACCGAGTTATCATTATTATTTTCGTTGCTTTCGATAATATAGTTGTTGTAGTCGATAAACGCCCTGAAGGTATGGAGCCCGTTCTGCGATTTCCAGGTGCAGGTCCTGTTATAGGAAGTGCCGGATTCCAGTCTGTTGATAGGCTCTGAAGTCAGCAGTATATCATCTATGTAATAGGCAACGTGCAGGTTCTCGGCTTTGCCACCGCCCTGATTTTTCAGGGTTATCGTAAATGTTATGATGTCCTCTATGGATGGGTTCTCCGGCGACCAGGTGATATTACTCACAATCAGGTCCGGGGGAATGATGGGAATGGTCCTGGTCATTATATTGTTGTCTTCATTGGTCTCAATCAATATTCTGTCGCAATCAGCGAGGACATTGACAACATGCGAACCTGTTACGGCCTGCCACTGGAAGATTGCGTTTGTTTCGGCATTGGCCTCTAATTCTTCGGTATTCAGAAAGCCCCGGTAAGAGATGCCGATATAACAATCGGTACGGGAGGCTTCGGCCCTGCCGCCGCCCTGATTTTTAATAATTACGGTGAAGGTTACGGTATCCCCGACAGCAGCGTCCGCCGGCGACCAGGTGATATCCTTGACAATAAGGTCCGGGGCCAGGGTCAAGAAGCTCGCCGTATTCTCGTTGTTGTTTTCATCGCTTTCCGGCAGGTTTTTATAGAAATCGATGATTGTTCTGACTTCGTGTGCCTCGGATAAAGCCATCCAGCTAAAGGTGATGTTGACGGAGGCGCCGGTCTCCAGCGGGCTGATGGGAAAAGCGGACTGGTAATTATCGTCGATGTAGTAAGCCAGATGGCAGGAATCGGCACGGCCGCTTCCCTGGTTTTTAATTGTAGCCGTAAAGGTTACTTCATCGTCCTTCGATGGATTTTCCGGCTCCCAGGTAATACCCGTTATTATCAGGTCGGGAGGCAGGGTTGAGAAAGTTAAAGAGAGTTCATTATTGGTCTCATCGGCCTCGTTGACATGGTTTATTTCATCGACAACAGCTTTGATGGCATGCTGCCCCGACTGCGCAACCCAGTTATAAGTCTTTGTTAAGGTGCTGCCGGGGTCGATAGCGGCAATGTCCTGATAACCACGGGAGTTCCCGTCAATAAAGAAATTTACGTTGCTGTAACGGGACCTGCTGCTGCCCTGGTTCTTGATATTGATACTGAAAACGATGTTATCGCCTTTTGACGGATTCGCCGGCGACCACGTTATCGACTGGATAATCAAATCGGACGCCAGCGTCGTCAGGTTGAATGTCTTTGTGTTGTTGGTTTCGTCAGTCTCGGTAACTATTGTGCTGGAGTCGGCAACGGCCTTGATGGTGTGCGCGCCAGCCTCAGCCTTCCAGGTAAATGCTGCCGTCGTCATAGTGCCGGCAGCGAGCGAACCAATGGAAATCGTGGCCAGGATAGTACTGTCAACGTAGCAGACGACATGGCTGGGAACAGCCAAATCAGTACCCTGGTTCTTGACGGTTACAGTGATAGTTACGGAATCATCTATGGCCGGTTCTTGCGGCGAGAGAGCGATGCCCTGCACGATAAGGTCCGGCCCGGCATCAGCGGATGCCGCCGTATAGCCAAAGCTTGTTGCGGCAGTACCCAGGATAAAAGCCAGGAATATTATGGCGGTTCTGGCTAAAATTTTCTTGGTGATTTCAGGGTAACCGGGCAAAAATATAGTTCCTCCAGTTTAGGCATATTTAATACTCCTTTTCATTGTATTAGTGCGTAAGATAATAATGAATAGTCCTTTAGTAGGGGAATGACCGATGAATTAGTACTATCGTTCAGTAACGATGAGAGTAAAAAGCCTCCGACGGAACGGTCGGGTGGGGTTAAAAAGTACTATAAAGTCAGTGACTTCCTTGTCGGGGAGATTCAGCTTTGGGGATTGCCTGTGTCCGGGTCGTCCGCCTTGACGATGGCCCAGCCCGGGCAGTAGATATTTTCCACGCAGGCGCCGCACCCGGTGCATTTATCGGGGTCGATGACGTACCGGGTTTCGCCTTCGGTAATGGCGTCGCAGGGGCATTCGTAGAAGCAGGCGCCGCAATTCACGCAGGTCTCGATGATTTTATATGCCACGCGGACTCCTTCAGCCGGTCTCGAAACGGCCGGTAGTTTTAGCTCTATATACCTATATTAAACGATTTTCGGTCATGTCTCAAAAGATGGTAGAGAACCCCGGTTTTTCCACGAAGGGATGGTTTTATGGGGTGAGGCGTTTCTTTAAAACTCGTTTTAAATATGACATACTTGGGTGGTGAACGGCGGCGATTTTCTCTCTATTTTTCTCATAGCTGTCGGCCTTTCGGCAGACTGTTTCGCCGTGGCTCTGAGCGGCGGCGTTTCCAGTAAAAACCATTCCTGGCTGCGGATATTTCGCGTCGCCTTTTCATTCGGGTTGTTTCAGGCTGTAATGCCTGTTCTGGGGTGGCTGGCGGGGAGAACGGTGGTGGAGTTCATCGCCGATTATGACCACTGGGTGGCTTTTATTTTACTGGCGATTGTCAGCGGCAGGATGCTCTGGGAATCGTTGCGGTCCGGACACCATGAGGAAAAAGAGGTAGATGTCACCAGGGGCCTTCTGCTGCTCACATTGTCTGTGGCCACAAGCATAGACGCCCTGGCGGTTGGCCTGTCCTTCGCGTTCCTGAAGGTGAATATAGCCTTGGCCAGCCCGACTATCGGCG
>DATLAD010000180.1:0-7676 GCA_035527575.1 Dehalococcoidales bacterium | reverse complement strand
CAGGCGATAAACGGGGGGAAATGGTAAAATTACCGGGGTCGATTTGAAATTGATGTTGCTGGCCTGCGATAATTATGTAGTTGCTTTATCAGAGGAATTAATGCGGAGGCATAACCTGTGTCGCTAAGTGCGCTCGTATTGCATAAGAACGATAATGTAGCCACGGCGGTACGACCGCTGAAAAGGGGCGATAAAATCGGCGTTGAAACCGGGGATGGCGTGGTAAATATAGTGCTCCCGCTGCCTGTTCCTTTCGGGCATAAGTTCGCGCTTAAGGATATCGGGCGGGGGGAGAAGATAATCAAATACGGGGAGACAATCGGACAAGCCGCGGCGAATATTAAGCGGGGAGAGCACGTGCATATACATAACGTCGAGGGCTTGCGGGGGAGAGGAGACAGGCCGTGAACTTCATGGGGTATCGCCGGAAGAACGGTAATGCCGGGACACGGAACCACGTGCTGGTGTTTCCCACGGTAATCTGCGCTTCGTCGGTAGCCGAAATGATAAGCCGGGCCGTGCCCGGTACGGTCAGCGTTACCCATCCTCACGGCTGCGGCCATCTCGGCGAGGAGAAAGAACACATCATAAAAACTATGGCCGGTTTCTGCGGCCACCCCAATGTAGCCGGGGTACTGCTGGTCGGCCTCGGGTGCGAGTTGATTACACCCGAAGTGATTGCCGGGGAAATAGCCAGGGTGGGCCAGCGGTTTGAGATATTGAGTATCCAGGCCGAAGGCGGCACCGGCGCCGCGGTCGAGAAAGGCAAAGCGCTGGCGGCCAGGCTGCTGGAAGAAGCGGCTGCAGCCCGGCGTGAACCGGTGGATATCTCCGAGCTGATAATCGGCACCAACTGCGGCGGCTCGGATACGCTGTCCGGACTAACGGCCAACCCTGCCGTGGGAGTCGCCGCCGATATGCTGGTTGCCGAAGGCGGCACCGTGCTGCTTTCGGAGACACCGGAACTGATCGGCGCGGAAGACGCACTGGGCAGAAGGACGGCTAACAAGGGGGTTGAAAGGCGTATCCGGGAGATAACCTCGGCCACCGAGGCCCTGGCGAAAAAAGCGGGGGTGGATATGCGCGGCTCGGAGCCTTCGCCGGGGAATGTCGAGGGGGGGCTGACCACGTTAGAGGAAAAGTCGCTGGGGGCGGTGCTCAAGGGGGGCACTTCGACCATCAGGCAGGTGGTGGGTTACGCCGAGAAACCTTCGGAAAGAGGGCTGGTAATCATGGACAGCCCGGCCCATGATGCCGTCTGCAACACGGGCATGATTGCCGGGGGTGCCCAGGTCATAGTTTTCACCACAGGGCGGGGCACGCCCCTGGGCGCTCCGATTGCCCCGGTGATAAAGGTTTCATCCAATAGCGACATTTATCAGCGCATGAAAGAAAACATGGATATCAATGCCGGCGAGATACTGGAGGGTAAAGAATCGATAAAGAGCGTCGGCGAGCGGATTTTCAAAGAAATCATCGAGGTTGCCTCCGGCAAGATAACGAAGGCCGAGACGCTGGGACACTATGAGTTTGCCATACATTCGCTGGGACTGAGCGTCTAGGTAAGGCGACCTGAAATTCATTGCAGGGGGTAGAAACTTGGTAAATACAATCAAATTACCCCAGCTCGCCTGGCACGGCGTCAAGGAATTGAACTTGTCCTTCCCGGAAAGCTGGAAGGTGGAAGTCTGCAACATGGCGGGATATAACCGCCCGCGCCTGATTCCTGCCGAAATTAAGAAAGCTATCGCCAGTCCCATCGGTATAACGCCGCTGCGGGAATACGCCCGCGGTAAAAAAGAGGTGGTTATCATCTTCGATGACATGGCACGCGTCACCCGCGCAGCGGAGATTGTTCCCCATGTTCTGGAAGAGCTGGTCGCCGCCGGCATTAAAGATAATCAAATCCGCTTTATCGCCGCCTGCGGCTGCCACGGGGCGATGAACCGACTCGACTTCTCTAAGAAGCTGGGCGAGGATGTTTTAAAGCGGTTCCCGGTGTATAATCATGCCCCGTATGATAACTGCGTCTATGCCGGCACCACCACACGCGGCACGAGAGTATGCATCAACGCCGAGGTAATGAAGTGCGACCTTAAAATTGGCATCGGTTCCATCGTGCCGCATATCATGGCCGGGTTCGGCGGCGGAGGCAAGATAGTGCTGCCCGGCGTGGCGGCTTACGAAACGATAGTTGCCCTTCACTCTTCCCGGGCATCTTCCGGACAGGCAGGATTCAAAGATACGGTTACGGGCATGGGCGTCTTTGAGGATAACCCCCGCCGCCGGGATATCGACGAAGCGGCGGCCATCGTCGGGCTCGATGTTAAGATTGACGCCGTCGTCAATATGTGGGGCGAGACGGTGGCTATCTTCGCCGGCGCCCCCACCCCGGCTTATGCCGACGCCCTCGAAGAAGCTACTGCCCACTACCTCACGCCGGCGGCCAGAGACAAAGATATCGTTATTGCCAACACCTTCGCCAAGGCCAACGAGGCCGTTTCCGGGCTGTTAGTCGCCTTCCCCTCGTTAAGTCAGCAGGGTGGAGATGTCGTTCTCATCGCCAACGCGCCGGAGGGGCAGATTACCCACTACCTTATGGGGCCCTTCGGGAACAGCATCGGCGGGAAACTGAGGTTAAAGATGAAGCCGCCGCCGAATGTGAACCGCTTGATCATTTTCAGTGAATATCCCGAATTTTCCTGTAAAAACTATCTGGAAGATGCGGATAAACTCGTACTGATGCACGATTGGAACGATGTCCTGAAACTGCTTCAAGAAAGTCACGGGTCCGGGGCGAGAGTTGCCGTCTACCCGAACGCCGATATACAATACTGCGTCGGTAAGTAAGTTTTTAAAAAAGTGGAGGACGGAATTGAAGATTAAAGCCGCAGTTTTACGTAAATACGGGGCACCGATGGCTATAGAGGAGCTGGAGCTTGCCGAACCCCGTGAGCATGAGGTACAGGTGAAGATGCTGGCCTGCGGGTTCTGCCACTCCGACGCGTCTGTCTGGCTGGGTCATATACCGCAGGATATCCCGATGGTTCCCGGCCACGAAGCCTGTGCCCTGGTGGAGAAAGTGGGTCCGGGTGTGACCGGGCTAAAGCCGGGGGACCGCGTTATCGGGTGCTGGATGGTGCCCTGCGGTCACTGTTTCCAGTGTCGGAGAGGACGCCCTAACCTCTGCGAAACGAGCATGAAATTCTTCCAGGAAGGGAACCTCCTGGACGGCACCTCGCGATTGACGGATAAAGATGGCAAGAGGGTCGGACTGGGCAGCTTTATCGCCGGTTTTGCTACCCACAGCGTCATGCCTGAAATCGGCGCCATACGTGTGCCCGACCATATCAAGCTGCCCCCCGAGCAGCTCTGCCAGCTCGGCTGCTCCGTGGCCACGGGGTGGGGGAGTGTCGTTAACGTGGCTAACGCGCGTGAAGGCAACTCGATAGGGATATGGGGTTGCGGCGGCATCGGGCTGAATGCCATACGTTTCGCATCGCTGCGTCACTGCAACCCGGTTGTTGCCGTCGACCTGGAGGTATCTAAGCGGGACATCGCCCTGGAGTTCGGCGCCACTCACTTTATCGATTCCAGTAAAGAGGACCCCATTCCCGTAATCAAAGAGCTCACCGGCGGGGCGGGGCTGGAGTATGCCATCGAGGCCACCGGCGACCCCGGAGCCGAGGCCCAGGTATGGTGGGCTATACGCTCGGGTGGCACCATGGTCGCCATCGGTATACCCCCCATCGATTCGGTTACCAGCATTCCCATGTTTTACGCGCCGCTGCACGCGAAGACGATAAAAGGCACCCTTTACGGCGAGACTAACCCGACGGAAGACCTTCCCGGTCTGATGGAAGTTATGAACACCGGCCTCTTAAAGACTGATAAACTGATTACCCGGTTGATTACGCTGGACGACCTCGATGAGGTCCGTGAGGCTGTGCTCGCCAGGAAAGTCATCGGGCGCTGGGTGATTAAATACGATTGATAACTAATCGTTGAAATACTTGGAAAAGCCCTCCCCGTGGAGGCTTTCATTGAATCGGCGTCTGCCGAGCTGCCTGAGAAACCCGAGGTAGCTTAAACCCTCGGCGCAGGCGCTGTACCGGACGGCGCCCGGCTCGATGCAGTTCCGGCATGTCTCCGTCTTATCAGTGCGAGTTCGCCAGTCATGTGCCTGGGCGCCGTTCCAGGCCACTTCCGGGTCCTGTTCTCTCACGTTGCCGATTGGTTCGGGGAGCAATTCGCAGGGGTATACCTTTCCATCGAACTCGATGAACATGTAGTTGTAAGCGGCCGTGCATAACCAGCATTTCCGGCCGGTAGACATTGAGCCCAGTATCCTCGAATAGAAATAGTTCGTGTTCAACTCATGGCGACTGTAAAAATTTAAAAGCTTTTCATGGTCGGCTGGTCCCAGTCGCAGCGACTTTCTTTTATCGGTATTTCTGAACCTCGTCTCGGTGAAAAAGGCCGGAGAGATAATGTGAAAAAGGTTCTCTTTCACGGCGAACTCAAGGATATCATCAAGGCTGTCAATGTTCTCCGGCAGGACCGTCGTTTTAACGCCGATGAAGTAGCCGGGGTATTTCTCCCTGAGCTCAAGGAGTCCGCCGATGGTCCCGGCGGCCAGTTTAAAAGCGTCTTTAGTCCCCCTGATTTTATCGTGGGTTGTCCCGATGCCGTCGATGGAAGCGACGGTAACAAGGTCGATATTAGTGTCCCTGAGGCCCTCCAGAATTCTTTGATAGTTGGAGATTATCCTTTCAGGGAGCAGGCCGTTGGACGTAATGACGATGCTTCTCAGATGCGGCAGGAAATTTTTCTTTAGACCGGCTATGCCCAGCGCTATATCGACCAGGTCGTCCCTGAGGTGGGGCTCGCCGCCGGTTAAATCGAGCTCGACCAGGCCTGAGAATAAAGGCCTTGAGAATAAATCGATTATCTCATCCCTGGAAAGCTCAAGGAGTTTGATATTCGGGTGCTCTTTAAACCTCCTCCACATGTTGCACATGACGCATTGGGAGTTGCACCGGTTGGTTACGGCCAGGCTGACCGCCTCCGGCTTGAGAGGGGCTGTCCTCATTCTGGCATAGCGGAATCTCAGGGCTCTGCCGAGAAGTCTGGCGGCTGTCCAGTAGAAATTACCCGGGTTGCTATTCTTCATCCTCGCGTCAGGCATGTCTAAAGGATAGTATATACGACCCGAAATATTTCTGCTTGAAGCATCCCCGGAAGACGCCGACCTGATAGGCCAGGTGTTCCAGGATGTAGAAAAAGAGGAAGACCGGGTAGAGCAGCTCCGGCTTTTTCACGCAGTAGTCCACGACGGACGTGTAGATAATCGCCAGGCCGCCGAAAATCCACAGGGGGTGCCATAAAAAGCCGAATGCGAATATCGGAATCAGGTAATACCGCACCAGGTGGAAGAAGGCGAAATAGAAGAAGGAGAGATAGCTCCTGAAGGTAGCGTAGAGTATTTTGGGGAAAGGGAGCTCTATTCTAAATTTCAGCAGAGTTGCGGATTTGCGCAAAAGGTCGAGCCCGAACAGGAGGAGCATCGGGGCAATCGGCCAGGCGTTCACCAGCAGGATGGCCAGGGTCAGCGCCAGGAAGGACAGGCCGGAAAAAACGGAAACGAGGAACGTCTTCCTTTTATCCCGGTGAGTCCGGTAGAGAACAGCCTCCGAAGTCCCGTAATCGCTGCGGCGTTGCAACATCCTGCCGAGCCGGTTGCGGTGCTTATGGGCGACTCTGCCGAAGGGGACATAGAGGAGGTAATAGCCGAGATTTCTCAAGCGCCAGCAAAAATCGACGTCTTCCCCCACGTGCATGTCAGCCTTGAAACCACCGGCAGCCGTGAACGCTTCGCGGGTCACCAGCAGGCTGGCCGTGGGCACGTAGAAGCTCGATTCCGTCCTGCCTTCGAGGAGGAGTCGCTTGCCCATGTTGAGAGAGGAGGCGACCTCCTCGTATTTATCGAGATGGCTGTCGTGATAATAGCCGTCCACGTAGCCCCCCACCGCCCCGACCTTTGCCGTTTTAAAGAAGGGAATTGTCTCCCTCAGCCACTTCTCCCCGGCCGTGCAGTCGGCATCCAGGAAGGCCAGGATATCACCGCCGGCGTTTTCCGCCCCGATGTTCCGGCAGGCAGCCGGACCCTGCGACTCGGCACGGCGGATGATTTTAACGGCAGGTGAATCGACGACCCCGGAAATTTCTTTTTCCGAACCGTCGTCCACCACGATGATTTCCAGCCGGTCTCCGAGGTAGTCGAGGTTTGTCAGCGCTTTAAGGCACTCGACTAAGTCTTCGGGCCGGTCCCGCACCGGTATGATGACGGAGACTTGGGGGAATTCGTCTATTTCGGCTATTCTCTCCAGTTTCAGGTATCCCTTCGACACGAGAGAGATCAGGACTCTTAATAGATTCCCCGCATCGAGGCCGGGGTTATGATTGACGAAGTCGGATAGCTCGCCGCCATCCTGAATATGCCTGAGCAGCCGGAAAAGCGATTCGTTCACCCGGAGAATTTTAATGGGCAGCCGGGAAAGCAGAAAATAGCCGTCGGGGTCCTCTCTTAAGAAGGTGTTAGCCGCCAGTGAAAAGCCGAATCCTTTCATGGGCCGGTGGCTGACCTGATTACTCCCTCTTCTTTCAGTAGCTCGAAGAGTCGTTCGGCCAGTTCCTCGCTGCTGCCTTCGAGCATCAGGCCTTTTCGTTTGGAGATGCCGCCTTCCAGCAGCTGCAATATCCGGTTAAAAGCCGGCAGGGAGCTGTCCAGCGGCGGCACTTTCCTCGGGCGGGGCCTCGGGTAAACGAGGTCGTTAACTCTGGTGGGGTCGTTCTTCAGTTTTTCGCTGGAAATGCCGAGGTCGGCAGGAGAAAGCAGCGCTATTTCGCTGGATTTGCTCTCGATGAGCCTGTCCAGAGTGGCATACGGCAGTTTTCCATCTCCCTTTACGGTGATAACGGCGGGCAGAGAGCACCGCACCTTTTCCCGTTCCCCCCGGCCGATGTCTCTGGTGAGATTGATACTGCTCTGTTCCTCGTCCAGTTCGAGGCTGACGACATCGCTGATACAGGGTAAGCCGAGCCGGCCTGCCATTAGCGGTCCGACCTGCCCGTTGCCGGTATCCAGGCTCCTGGCTCCGGTGAAAACGAGGTCGGCGCCCTGTAACGATACGGCACCGGTCAGTAGCCCGGCCTTCTGGTGGGAAGATAACTCCTTACAACCTTCCGCCCATATGCGCATGGCTTTATCCGCCCCCAGAGCCAGCCCGTTTCTTAAATAGCTTTCCACCCTCTCCGGTCCGATGGAAATAAGGGTAATTTCGACCCGATTTCCTTCATCCGGCGACTTTAGTCCCAGAGCAATGGCCAGGGCAGCCGCATCATTGGGGTCCAGCCGGAGCGGCAGCCCTTCCCGGAAGACGACCCTATTACTCAGGCCGAAATCCAGGCTCAGTGCCGGGTCGACCACCTCTTTTAAACAAACGATAATCTTCATAGCCGTTCTTCTAGGTCATGCGGAAGCAAACGCCGTAGCCGCCCCGCGGGTAGCTCCAGTCCAGCGCCCCTTTATCGCAGATGACGTAGCAGGTGCCGCACTCGAGGCACGTCTCATAAACAATACTGAGAAGCTTCGTTTCTTCGTCGTAAGTGTAGCA
>DATLAD010000179.1:0-8397 GCA_035527575.1 Dehalococcoidales bacterium | reverse complement strand
CCTGGACGAGCTATCCATCCCCCAGCCGCCGGGCGCCGGCGTTACGTCATTAGATGAAGGTCTCAAGGTAGCGGAACTCATCGGCTACCCGGTCATGGTGCGCCCCAGCTTCGTCCTCGGCGGCCGCGCCATGGAAATCGTCTATAACGCCACCGAGCTGGTGCGCTACATCGGCCTTGCGATGGAGTTGGATACCGGGCACCCCATCCTCATCGATAAATATTTGCAGGGGAAAGAGGTAGAGGTGGACGCCATCGGCGACGGCGAGACCGTCCTCATCCCCGGCATCATGGAGCACATCGAGCGCGCCGGGGTGCACAGCGGCGACTCCATGGCGGTATATCCCGGCGTCAATCTTACGCAGAAAGAGATAGACGCCCTCGTAGATTACACCATGCGCATCGGGCTGGCTCTCAAGATTAACGGCCTGATGAACATCCAGTTCGTCATCATGCCCGGCAGCGAGGCGGGGACATCGTCGGTGTACGTGCTGGAGGTCAATCCCCGCGCCAGCCGTACCGTCCCCTTTATCTCCAAGGTCACCGGCGTCCCCATGATAAGGGTCGCCACCAGGGTTATGCTGGGCAAGAGCCTCAAGCAGCAGGGGTACGGCAGCGGACTGTGGCCGGTAAGGAAGCTGGTGGCTATCAAGGCCCCGGTCTTCTCCATGTCCAAGCTGACCGGCGTGGATACCCATCTCGGGCCGGAAATGAAGTCCACCGGCGAAGTCATGGGAATCGATTATACTTTCGAGGCCGCTTTAGCTAAAGCGATTCTAGCCGCCGGACTGGCCCTGCCGCCTCAGAGCGGCATCCTTTTCAGCATCGCCGACCGGGACAAGGCGGAAGCCCTGCCCATTATCAGGAAGCTCGCGGCGGCCGGCAATAAGCTTTACGCCACGGAAGGCACCGCCTCAATGATTCAGGCCGCCGGACTGCCGGTAAAAATGACCGGCAAGAAACTCGACGAGGGACACCCCAACATTATCGACCTCATCAACGACGGCACCATCGCCGGTGTGGTCAATACCGTGACCGGAGGCGGCAATGTGCCCTTCCGGGACGGCTTCTACATCCGCCGGGCCGCCGCCGAAAAACGCATCCCGTGCTTTACCTCTCTTGACACGATACGGGCAGCCACGGAAACAATCTCCCGCGGCAGCCAGATTTACACCGCCCAGCCCCTCCCCGATTACCGCACGAAGGAGCCAGCATGAAGCAGGTCAAAGCGAAAATAACCTCCGCCGTCGAGGCTATGCCGGATACTTATCTTCTCCGGCTGGAAGCTCCTCAAATAGCCGCGGCCGCCAGACCGGGACAGTTCGTCATGGTGCGCTGCGGCGGAGATACCACGCTGCCCCGCCCCCTGAGCATCCACAGGGTCGATGGCGGACTGCTGGCGCTGCTTTTCAGCGTCGTCGGCAAAGGCACGCGCTGGCTTTCACAACGGAGAAAAGGCGATACCCTGGATATTTTCGGGCCGCTGGGCAACGGTTTTTTCGTTAATCCACGTTCAAAGAACCTCTTACTCGTAGCCGGGGGCATGGGCATCGCCCCGCTGTGCTTCCTGGCCGATGTCGCCGCCGGAGAAGGAAAAAAGGTAACGCTCATCACGGGCGCGCGCTCCGCCGACTGCCTCCTGCCGATATCGGCATCGCAAAATTTATTCGACGTAGGCATGATGCCCGCCAGTATTCATGTCGTTAATGCCACCGATGACGGGTCGGAGGGCTTTAAGGGACTGGCCACCGACCTTATCCCCGCCTACCTTGAAGGCATCGACCAGATTTTCGCCTGCGGGCCGGTGGAAATGTACCGCACCATGGCGGCCAGCTACAATAATATATATAAAATACCCGTCCAAATTTCCCTGGAGATAATGATGGGGTGCGGGGCGGGCGTCTGCTACGGCTGCACCATTAAGACGAAGCAGGGTTTAAAACAGGTCTGCAAAGACGGGCCGGTGTTCGATATCGGGGAGATAGAGTGGGGGGAAATGCGGGGAGTTTGATAAGTCTTTACCTCACCCCCTGTGTCCCCCTCTCCAAACAGCAATATTGGTGAATGACCTTGATATTTTTGTTTGGAGAGGGGGAGATGTTTTGAGAGGGGGCTAGCGCCCCCTCTCGCTGCGCACTCCCCTGTCTGGGTGGGGAGATAACACTGCGGGCTAAGCCGTGAATGACACTGGGCGGCAGGGTGGGAATAGATATCACAGACAGGTGTGGGGTTATTAAAAATCTAAAGTACTGTTTTACACGCCTGAGCTTTTGGGATATACTGAAAATATATTGCTACCTGTATTAGAAAAGGGAAAAGAACTCTCGAGTTCTGTCTTGTGGCGGGCTGTCATGGAATTCAGTAGACTTCTTGAAAGAGCCAGGGAATATCTTCCACCGGAGAAGATTACCGTTGTGGAGGAAGCCTATAAGTTTGCCGCTGAGAAGCACGAGGGCCAGGTGCGTCTTTCCGGAGACCCTTATCTGGAGCACCCGCTGCAAACGGCTTATATCCTGGCTGAGCTTCAGCTAGATGCCTCCTCCCTGGCGGCGGCCCTGCTGCACGATATTCCCGAGGACACCGGTTTGCCCATAGCCGATATTGAGGCTAAATTCGGGCCGGAGATAGCAAAATTGGTCGACGGCACCACCAAGCTGGGTAAGGTCTCGCTGGTCACCTCCGGTGCGGTAGCGAGTGCATCTCAGGCGGAAAACCTGCGGAAAATGCTGGTGGCCATGGCCGAGGACCTGCGGGTGGTATTTATTAAGCTGGCCGACCGACTGCACAATATGCGCACCCTGGATGCCCTTCCGAAGGACCGCCAGCTTGTTAACGCCCAGGAGACCCTGGATATACACGCGCCGCTGGCGCATCGCCTGGGAATATGGGAGTTGAAATGGCAGCTGGAAGACCTCTCCTTCCAGTATCTGCAGCCACAGCAGTACCTGCGTATTGCCCGACTGGTAGATACCGGACGCGCCCGGCGGGAGAAGTTTATAGCCCGGGCGATCGAGCTGCTGAGGAAAGAATTCGATAGGGTCGGTCTGGTGGCGGATATATCCGGGCGGCCGAAGCATATCTACAGCATCCACCAGAAAATGGAAAGATATACCGCTATGGGCCGGCACTTCGACGAGATATACGACCTTCTCGCCATCAGAGTGCTCGTCGAGAGTTTGCCGGATTGCTACAGCGCCGTCGGCGTTATCCACAGTCTGTGGCATCCTTTGCCCGACGCTTTTGACGACTACATCGCCAATCCCAAGCCGAACGGCTACCAGGCGTTGCATACGGCGGTGATGACTCTCGGCACGACGCCCCTGGAGATTCAGATACGCACCCGCGAGATGCACCATATCGCCGAATACGGTGTGGCCGCCCACTGGCGTTATAAAGAAGGCGAAAAGAGGGATATGCAGTTCGAGGATAGGGTGGCCTGGCTGCGCCAGCTTATCGAGTGGCACCGCGAGCTCGCCGGCGCCGAGGAATTCCTGGAGTCGGTCAAGACGGATATCTTTATCGACCAGGTTTTCGTTTATACCCCCAGGGGAGAGATAAAAGACCTGCCACGAGGTTCCACGCCGCTCGATTTCGCTTACCGCGTCCATACGGACCTGGGGCATCGGTGCGTCGGCGCTAAGGTTAACGGCAAGCTGGTGCCCTTTAACTATGAACTCAAGAACGCAGACGTTATCGAAATTATCTCGGCGAAGGGCTCCCGGGGACCGAGCCTGGACTGGCTCAACCCCAACCTGGGGTATGTCAACACATCGCACGCCAGGGCGAAGATAAGGCAGTGGTTTAATAAACAGGAGCGGACGGAGAACATCGAGCGAGGCCGGCAGATACTGGATAAAGAACTGCGGCGCCTGGGGATAAAGACCGAGCGCCAGACCCTGGCCGAACTTTTCAATTACACCAACCTGGACGACTTTCTGGCAGCGGTCGGCAATGGCAGCGTTACCGCCCATCAGATTGTCCTGAGACTGGCCGCCCAGGAGGAGAAATCGATACAGGTAGCCGAGGTCGCTCCGTCCAAAACGGCGCCGTCGATGGTGCAGGTGCTGGGGGTCGGGGACCTTGTAACCAATATCGCCCAGTGCTGTCACCCCGTCCCCGGCGATAAGATTATCGGCTACATCACGCGGAGCCGTGGCGTGACCATCCACCGCGAGGACTGCCACAATATCGTCAACGAAGATGAGAAGGAGAGGCTGGTACCGGTGGAGTGGGGGCATAGCGACCTCCTCTACCCGGTCAATATCCAGGTCGAGGCCTGGGACAGGGTAGGCCTGATGCGCGATGTTACCACCGTCGTGGCCGAGGAGAAGGTGAATATCGCCTCGGTGAGCCTCGCCGAGGGTGATGGACAAACCATTACCATGTTTTTAACTCTGGAGACTAAAGGACTGGCGCATTTAAGCCAGATTTTAAAAAAGATAGATGGCGTAAAAGGGGTGCTCAGCGTTAGCCGTATCGGCAACGATGCATCCCGGCAGAGCGCCGCCGGTTCCTCGGTTCCGTCGACCAGGAGCGAGGATGCCGGCTCAAGTAAAAAATAAGTGGAGGTAGGTCTTGGCAAGTAAATCAGCGCAGAAACAGACACGCGTTGCCTCGAGAAGGCAGCAGCGAAATAAGTCTATCCGCAGTCAGGTAAAGACGAACGTCACCAAAGCGGAAAAACTTATCTTTGCCGGTGAAATTAAAGCTGCTCAGGAAGCGGTAGTGACAGCCGTCAGCACCCTGGATAAGGCGGCGGAGAAGCAGATACTTCACGCGAACAATGCCGCCCGGCGTAAAGCGAGACTGCTGAAGAAGTTGAATCAGGCTATAGTCCAGTCGAAAGCCGAACCCGAACCTGAGCCGGAAAAAGCTGCATAGTTGGTTGACCCCGGTAGCGAAGGAGAATTGCTACGCGTTTCTAACGTAGGGAAGGCCTGGTTTAGTCCGAGGAAGGAATAGGCCGGGCTTCCTGTACTTCCATCG
Organism: Dehalococcoidales bacterium; assembly: GCA_035527575.1. Lineage (GTDB taxonomy): Bacteria > Chloroflexota > Dehalococcoidia > Dehalococcoidales > RBG-16-60-22 > JAFGPF01. The sequence goes on along the minus strand of DATLAD010000179.1, from coordinate 3,412 downwards.
GCTGGTCGCAGCAGATAAGCTCTCCAGCACCGGCTTTGGTGCATAATGCTTCAGTGCCGCATTTCTGGCAGCGATATCTCTTACCTAGTTGGCTTGCCACTTTCTGACCTCCTGCAAACTGGGTTGTTTATTGCTTCTGCTCCATGGGCTGGCCACAGCAGGTGATGGTGCCGGTGCCTCCCTTGGTGATAATCATCTCGGCGCCGCACTTGGTGCAGCGGTACCTTTTGCCTACCTGATTTGCCATGTTCGCACCACCTCTTTGAGATACTTTATCCTTAGTATTATAAGCCGAAAGTATGGTTTCTGTCAAAGCTGTTGCCTCACGCAGGCCGCAATAGCAAATATTGACAAATACGGAGATAGTGATATAATCAAAGTCGCCTGATATAAGCCGATGGATAGATATATGCTGACCAATGAAGGGAGAGCGCGGTTCCGGAGGATGAAGACTGCTGCGGATGCGGCGGCGGCCGGGGCGGAAGCCTATAAAATACTCGATTATCTCTATGAGATAGGCGCCGGGACAATAGATGAAATAGGCGCTTACACCGGCCTGTCCTGGGACCAGGCGGTGACCCAGTTACAGGGCTTGCTGAACCACGGCTTTGTCGAGGAAACGGACTGATAACCGGCTGCGGTCGTTAGTATTACCCCACTCCACCGCCCCTCGTTGATATCTATTCCCACCCTGTTGCCCTCGCATCATTCGCGGCTTGGCCCATTAACACTTCCGCCCAGTTTCCCCCTTTCGCAAAGGGGGACTAAGGGGGATTTTCAGTCCCTGAAACAGGAGAGGGGCTTACGCCCCTCTCGAAAATTCCCCCCCAAATCTTATCCGCCCCCCGGTCCGGTAATATTCACGGCAGGCGGTTTTAAAGCCTGGCGATCTGTTTCCCCAGCTCTTCACAGGCCTTCAAATTCTCTGCGGTTGGCTGCCGCTGGATACCGATGCTGTCGAAGAGTCTCTTCATGCCCAGGCCGTCGCTAATCTTCTCCACGCTCTCGATGGCCGGCATGCCCCCGCCCCCATAGCTTCCGAAGACTACGTAGGGTTTGTTGGCCATCTTTTCCCGGACAACCACCCAGACGCGGTCGAAGAAGTCCTTGACCATCCCCGCCATGTAGCTGAAATAGTTGGGTGTGCCGAAGGCGACGACGTCACAGCCGAGCAGGTCCTTATCATTGGCCTCGACGGCTTTCTTCATCACAACGGTCGCCCCCGCGGAAAGGGCGCCCTCCGCCACTGCCTTCGCCATGGCCTCGGTGTTGCCGCTCTGGGAATGGTAGATGATAAGAACTTTTTTCATTGACGGGTATTCCTCCTTTACAACCTTGTTCTCGAAGCTTAGCTACGGCCATGAAGTATACCCTTGAACCTGGTTCTGTGTCAAAAACGGGGTGAGGGATGGTATTTAACATCGGTTTTCTGTCATTGTGAGCGGAGCGAAGCAATCTCTATTAACGACACGCGCATGTTTTCGCCTTATCATAAGATATCCCATTTTAGGTGAAGGAATTGTTATCTTACGGGATAAGCCGAGAATGATATTGGGCGGCCGGGCTGGGAAAAGATGCGACGGCAGCTACCTGGTGGCGTACTGCGCCGAAAGTAAAGCGTCTATGAAGATAATCGGTTTTTCCACTTTCTTAAAGTTCAGCGGGCCGTGAACCATTCCGATGGGGACATGGACGGTGGTGGGAACAGTAATAACATGCTTTTCCACCTCCTCACCCAGAGAAAACTCCACTTCCGCCTTAAACTCTTTTACATTGGAAAAGTCAGCTCCGAGGAAGAAATAAAACTGCTCAAAGTCGTGGGAGTGGGGTTCTTTTACCAGCACACCCGGTTCGGTAATGTAGTGCACCCTGAGCGAGAATTCAGCCCCTTCATAGTCCCTGGCGCCATCTGCTATCACCACCGGGTAAAACCCGCCTTTTGTTAACAACGGTTCTTTTACAAAATATTTGTCGTACCTGTTTCCGGCCATCACCCGATACCCTCCATTTATATAATAAGGTGACTATCCGCCCTATATTACTACTTAAGCGTTATTAGTGGAAGGAGCACCCTGAAAATTCAACTCCCTTTACAAATACAGCAGTAATCCTGTATTCTAGCTTTAAGAAAAGGTTTGGGAGCCATAGATAGATTGTACCAGGCAGTACGCGGCACATCGGATATCCTCCCGGAGGAGCAGCCTTACTGGCGTTACGTAGAGAAGGTAATCGAAGACATTAGCCGACTCTACGGGTACCGGCGTATCGACACGCCGGTTTTCGAGGACACCGGGCTTTTCCGCCGCAGCACCGGTGAATATACCGATATCGTCCAGAAGGAAATGTACACCTTCGACGACCGCGGGGGCAATAGCCTGACCCTGAAACCGGAGGGCACCCCGCCGGTGTGCCGGGCCTATATCCAGTACGGCCTCCAAAACCTGCCCCGGCCGGTCAAGCTGTACTATATCTCCCCTATTTTCCGCTACGACCGACCCCAGGCAGGCCGCTACCGTCAGCACTACCAGTTCGGCTGCGAGGCTATCGGGGACGCCGACCCCACCCTGGATGCCGAGGTAATCGACATGGCCTGGCAATTCTTTAAGTCGCTGGGGCTGGTCAATATCTCATTACAGCTCAACAACATCGGCTGTAAAAAGTGCCGCCCCGCCTACCTTTCCGTACTCAAGGAACACTACGCCGGACGCATCAATGGATTATGCGCCGACTGCAAAACTCGTTTGGAGAAAAATCCGCTGCGCCTTCTCGACTGCAAACAGCCGTCATGCCAGAAGATAGCGGAATCCGCCCCGAAAAACGCCAGCTACCTCTGCCCGGAATGCGACGAGCATTTCAAGAAGCTGCAGGAATACCTGGGGCTGCTGGGAATCCCCTTCGAGTTGAACCACCGCCTGGTGCGCGGCCTGGACTACTACACCCGCACCGTCTTCGAAATCCAGCCGGAGGAGGAGGGCGCCCAGAGCACTCTCGGCGGCGGGGGGAGGTATGACGACCTCATCGAAGAGCTGGGCGGCAAGCCCACGCCTGCCCTGGGTTTTGCCACCGGCATCGAGCGGATAATACTGAACCTCAAGAAAGAGACCGTTGCCGTCCCCACCCCACCCGGCCTCCGGGCGCTCATCGCCTACCTGGGCGATACCGCCAGGGAAGAGGCGATAAAGCTGGCCGCAAGCCTGAGGCGGGCGGGTGTCAGCGCCGTGACCACCACCGGCGGCAAAAGCCTGAAAGCCCAGATGAGGCAGGCCAACTCCCTCGATGTGCGTTACGCGGTAATCATCGGGGAGGACGAGGTGAAGGCCGGCACGGCGACCCTGCGGGATATGGCCAACGCCCGCCAGGAGACCGTAGCCATCGGGGAGCTGGCGGCACGGCTCAGATAAAGTGTCATTCC
>DATLAD010000178.1:0-7022 GCA_035527575.1 Dehalococcoidales bacterium | reverse complement strand
TAGCGAAGAAATACAGTCCCGCATTAAGTCGGGCGAGACATATACAGTGCTTTTCTCAGCCGAGCTCATTAACATCGGCGGTGAACAGTGTATCCTCTCCTCGTCAACCGACGTCACGGAGCGTAAAAATATAGAGGAAGCCCTGCGGGAATCCGAGGAGAAGTTCTCCAAAGCCTTCCGCGCCAGCCCGCAGGCAATCGCCATCGCCAGAGTCAAGGATGGAAAATTCATCGAAGCAAACGAAAGCCACAGCCGTGTTGCCGGCTTTACGCGTGAGGAATTAATCGGACATACTTCTGCCGAACTTAATACCTGGGTAAATCCGGAAGACCGCGACAGGGTAATGCAAATATTAAAGAAAAAGGGCCTGATTTATAACGAGGAACTCAAGTTCCGTAAGAAGTCGGGTGAGATACAGACTATCCTCTTCTCAGCTGAACTCATATATGTCGGTGGTGAAGAATGCATCATTTCCTCGTCAACCGATGTCACAAAACGTAAAAAAATGGAGGAAGCGCTGCGGGAATCCGAGGAAAAATTTTCCAAAGCCTTCCGCGCCAGCCCGCAGGCAATCGCCATCGCCAGGCTTTCAGACGGCACTTTCATGGAAGTTAATGACAGCTTCACCCGCATTTCCGGCTACACCCGCGAAGAAACAATAGGTCACACTTCCTTCGAATTAGGCACCTGGGCAAAACCCGGCGACCGCGATAAAATGTTAAAGCTGTTGAAGGAACAGGGCGGAGTCAACAACGAGGAATATCTCTTCCGCACGAAGTCGGGCGATATACGCACGATGTTATTCTCGGCCGAGCAAATGGAGCACAAAGGTGAACTGTGTACAGTCTCCGTGATTAATGATATCACCGAGTACAGGAAAATCGAAGAGCAGGCCCGCGAGGCCGAGAACCTGAGAGAGCTCGATAGACTGCGCACGGAACTACTGGCCAATATCTCCCACGAACTCCGCACCCCATTGGCCAGCATCAAGGGTTTTGCCACCATGCTCCTGGACTATGAAGATAGATTGAAACGCCCTGAAAAGCGGGAGTACCTGGAAACCATCAATAAGAATACCGACCGCCTGGTGGAACTGATAGAGCAACTGCTGGAAATGTCCCGACTGGAAGCGGGCATGCTTTCTATAAATAAAAAGCCCACCAACATTCTCAGGCTTTGCCGTGAGGTTATAAACGAAGTCCGTGTAAGGTCATTCGACCATCAATACACACTGGACATACCGGCCAGATTGCCCGGGGTAAGCGTTGACGGCGCGCGTATCCGGCAGGTCCTGGATAATATTATCGATAACTCGATGAAGTACTCCGATGCCGGCACCGAAGTTAACCTGGCCGTCCGGCGAAAGGGGCCCGAGCTGATATTTACCGTCACCGATCACGGCATAGGCATCCCGCAGACCGACCTGCCGTATGTATTCGACCGGATGTTTCACTCCCCGACAAAACCGGGAGTTGCCGGCGCCGGACTGGGATTATGCATCTGCAAAGGGCTGGTGGAGGCCCACGGCGGCAAAATCTGGATAGAAAGCGAAGAAGGCAAGGGAACCAGGTGCTTCTTTACTCTGCCGCTGGACACCGGAGAAAGAGATAGAAATGATAAAAAAGCCTGATGGTAACATCGTTCTTCTCATTGAAGACGATGCCGACATCCGCACCTTCGCCTGCCGGGTGCTTGAACTTGAGGGCTACATTTGTCTTCAGGCTGAAACCGGCGATGAAGCCTTCAAATTGATAATGGGAAATAAAGTCAATCTGGTGCTGCTTGATTTAAGACTGGCCGAAAATAACGGCTGGATGATACTGAAAAAGTTAAAGAAAGATGCGGAAACATCGCCAATTCCGGTAATTGTATTTACCGCTTCCTTTGGTGAACAGCAGAGGGCATCTGCCCTTAAAATGGGCGCCGCCGACTACCTGATTAAACCCCTGAGTGCGAACGTGCTCAGGGATGCCGTCGCCTGCGTCCTGCCGCTTAAAAAATAACTGCCCTCTTTAGAATTTCCCTTCGAGCGTTTTATAGGTATCGGCCAGGGCCTGCGGCACGACCCTGATATCGGACAGGACGGGTATGAAGTTGGTATCCCCCTGCCAGCGCGGGACGATATGACTGTGAAAATGGTCGTCAATGCCGGCCCCGGCCACCTTCCCGATGTTCGCCCCGATATTAAAGCCGCCGGGCTGAAACGCTTCCTTTAAAACCCGGATGCTCCGGCTAATCAGCTCAAAGTGCTCGTTCCGTTCCTCTTCCGTGAGCTCTTCCAGGTTAGCGGTGTGACGGTAGGGGGCTACCAGCAGGTGACCGGGATTATACGGGTAGCTGTTCATCATAATAAAATTTTTGCCGCCCCGGTAGAGTATATAATTCTGCACGTCTTTATCCTCTTTGGGCTTATCGCACAGAATGCACCCCCCGGGCTTTTCTTCGAGGATATATTGAATGCGCCACGGCGCCCAGATATGCTTCATATATACTCTCCTTGCCGGTGCTATTTTAATGGGCAACCGGTGCGGCCGTCAACAGCGTACTAATCCGCCTTTTCCCTCAACATCGCCCAATTGGTAAGCCCTGTTCCGGGAATCTTTGATTCTTCAAGCACCTTAAAACCGAAATGCTCATAGAGCGATACGTTATTTTCATCCAGTGTTTCCAGATAGCATGGTATATCTTCTTTATCTATCCTATCGAACATGCCCTTTAACAATAGGCTGGAATACCCCTTACCCTGATGAACAGGGTCGACGCCAAGCACCTGTAGATACCAGTGCCCGAAAGGTGCCAGGCGCAGGTGGGCCGAATCCAGATACTTCCCGATCTGCCTCATCTTAGCCCCTCCGTACCTGGCTAAACCATACATGACGAATAGCGGTACGGAACACATTAACTTACAGAAATACACCGGATAGCCGCCGGGAGCAAACCACACAGCGACACCCTCCAGGTTAGGAGATGTGGCGCACACCTCACCGTAGCGGAAACCGCTGAAAATCGCCACAGACAGGAAGTAAAGCGTAATTTTTTCTCTCTCTGATTTATCTGGATAGTAAGCAGACAACAATGGATAGGCATGAAAGGCCCTGGCCAGTACTTCTGCTGCCGGTTTTAGTTGTTCTCTGGTCAAACGGATAGGAACGTTATTATCCGTCATCTGTTGACCTCCCTACCCTGTTAGCTTTATGCACCCCACCCCTCGCCTCATCTGTTTATTCTTTCTTATCTTTTCCCACCCTTCCACCCTCGCGGCATCACTGTCATACCTTTGATCTATAACTCCCCCACCCCACACGGGGTGTCTAAGAGGGGCGAAGCCTCTCTTTCTATTACTCCCCCTCTCCTGTGACCCCTCGTCAGGAGAGGGGGACACAGGGGGTGAGGTAGACTAAAATATTAATCCCCTACTTGGCTTCATGCCTTTATATATGCTATAATTAATTTCTGAAATTCATAATTTATATATAAGGATAATAACATGGCTGACAAACCCGCTAAACCCGCTAAACCCGCTAAAGACCTCCAGACCTTCATGGAAAACGTCAACAAGAAAGACAAACCGAACGGTTTGAAAATCCGTTTTGCCTTCACCGAGCGTAAGAGATAGCATCCTGCCGCTTTATCTTCCCTGCCTCCTCCTTATTGAAAACGGCTCCTCCACTGAAAAATCGGGCAGATAGTTCTCGGCAGATTCCATTCCCTGCATCCAGCCGTTTTCCATGCCCAGCCTTTCCACCAGCCCGACCACTTCCGCTAACTCCTCGGGCGTTATTTTCCTGTTCAGCTCTTTGTACCTGTAAGCCCGGTGCGCCGGGTAGTACTGGGACATGATACTGACCGCAACCCCGGGTGACACTTCATTGACAAGCCATCTCAGGGAGTCCTCGCTGCCGGCGATTCCGTTGGGGAGTATCAGGTGGCGTACAATCAGCCCTTTCCGGGCGATGCCTTCGTCGTCCACTTCAAGGTTGCCGACCTGCCGGTACATTTCCTTGATAGCCGCACGGGAGCTATCCGCATAATGACGCACCCGTGAGTATTTCCGCCCCATTTCATTGGATGCGTACCGCAAATCGGCAAGGTAAATGCTTATGATACCATCGAGCTCCTGCAGAGTTTTTAAAGAATCGTAGCTGCTGGTGTTATAGACCAGCGGCAGGCGGAGTCCCATCGGCACCGCCTCCAGAACGGCTTTTACAATCTGGGGTACGAAGTGCGACGGCGTTACCAGGTTGATATTATGGCACTTCAGCACATCCTGTAGATAGAGCATGCGTTCCGCCAGCACATGTGTGCTTACCTCATAACGCTGCTGGGTTTCCGGGTCCTGGCTTATCTGATGGTTCTGGCAATAGACGCACCGCAGGTTGCAGTTGCCGAAGAATATCGTCCCCGACCCCCGACTGCCGGAAAGCACCGGTTCCTCGCCGTGGTGAGCGCCGACCGATGAAACAATCGGCAGGTAAGCCGAGTTACAGGAACCTACCTTACCTTTGATTCGGTTGGCGCCGCATTCCCCCGGGCAGATATCGCACTCTGCCAGGCGCTCTTCGAGCCTCTCGACGCGCCGTTTCAACTCTCCAGAAGGAAATAGAGCCAGGTATCCCGGAACGTTATCGCTCACGACTCTTTTCGCCTGACCTCCAGGTTCAGGCCATTTATCGCCAAAACCTCCACGTCCTCACCAACATCTATTTCCCCCTCGACCGACCTTGCTTTCCAGTATTCGCCTTTGATTCTAACGACCCCCTTCGGCTTCAGCGATTGCGTCACCTCGCCCGTAAGGCCTACCATTCCCTCGGCGCCGGTCACCTTCTTCCGGCGTAGACTGGGAACTATCGCACGGTGCACGATAAAAACGAAGGTGCCGAATACGAGCCCGATGATTATCATAACCGGCAGGGATATTTTAATATCGAAGAACCACAATACCACGAAGACCAGGATCAGCACGGCTACATCGTCCAAAAGCGCAATACAGACGATAAGCCAGGTCTTCATATCCGATGGTTCGTTCTTCCTGGTCATGAGGCCTTTTCACGCAGCTTTTGCAGCGCCGCGTTTATCCGCTTCAGACAGCGGTCTTTTTCCAGTACTGTCATGGTCTGGAATAGCGGCGGCGTGGCTGTCTCGCCGGTGACCGCCGTCCTGAGCACGCTGAAAAGCTGACCGGCCTTGAGACCCAGCTCCTCGGCGAGCGGTCGAAGCAGGGTTTCCAGAGATTCCTCGTTAAACGCCGGTAGCCGACTCAATCTCTGTGTCGACACCTCCAGGGCCGCGAGCGTTGATTCACGGGTCATGTTTTTGCCGATGAGTAATGTCGGGTCATAGTCGAGCTTTTCAACGAAGAAAAACCTGGTCAGGTCGGATACCTCGGTGAGCTTTTTGGTCCTCTCCTGGATAAGCGGCATGATGAGCCGGACATAGTCCGTATCCAGCGGCCGCTTTACCTGCGGCGGCAGTCCCTGCTCCAGGAACGGGAGCGCTCTCTGCGTGAAATCTTCTATATCGAGGCCGCGGATATAGACCCCGTTCATCCAGTCGAGCTTGTCCCTGTTGAATACGGCACCCGTCTTGCCGATTCTCTCCAGGGAAAAGTTGTCGATAAGCTCCCGGCGGGTCATGAGCTCCGTTTTATCGTCCAGCGACCAGCCGATTAAGGCGATGAAATTGAACATGGTCTCCGGCAGGTAGCCTTTCGCCCGAAATTCGAGGATGGACACGTCGCCGTGCCGCTTACTCAGCTTGGCGCGGTCCGGCCCTACGATGAGCGGGTGGTGGACGTACTGTGGAGGGTCGTAACCGAGGGCCCTGTAAATCAGCAGGTGGCGGGGTGTGCTGGAGACCCACTCTTCGCCGCGGATGACATGGCTGATTTCCATGGCATGGTCATCGACGACGTTGGCGAGGTGGTAGGTGGGGTAGCCGTCCGACTTCAACAGGACAAAATCATCGATGGCGCTGTGCTCGAAGGTAACGTCCCCGTAGATGAGGTCGGTGAACTTTATCTGCCCTTCCAGAGGCACCTTGAAGCGCACTACCGGCACGATGCCTCCGGCTTCTTTTTGCGCACGCTCCGGCGGGGCCAGGTCCCGGCAGCGTCGGTCGTAGCCGGGCGGCTGCCTGCGGGCGGCCTGCTCCCGGCGCATCTCTTCCAGACGCTCGGGGGAGCAGTAGCAGTAGTAGGCGTCGCCCTGCTCGACGAGTCGCTCGGCGGCCTGCTTATAGAGGTCGAGTCGCTGCGATTGATAGTAGGGACCGTAGTCGCCGCCGATATCGGGTCCTTCGTCCCAGTCCAGCCCGAGCCACTTGAGTCCGTCCATAATATATTCGACGGCGCCTTCCATTTTGCGGGCGACATCCGTATCTTCGATGCGGAGGATGAACCTGCCGCCGGAGAGGCGGGCGAGGAGCCAGTTGAACATGGCCGTGCGGATACCGCCGACATGGGGCCGGCCGGTGGGGCTGGGGGCGAAGCGGACTCTTACGGGAGCGGGCATTGCTAACCTTTCTTACGGGTGATACTACTCCATTTTAACATCAACGCTGGAAAGATACCAAGAGGAGGCTTTTTGGGGGAAACAATTCGAGGGGGGATTTTTTTACCTCACCCCCTGTGTCCCCCTCTCCTTGCGAGGCAGGGTGAAGGAGAGGGGGAGGAATATTGAGAGGGGGCTGGCGCCCATACTAGTACCATCGGGGCTTTCTGGATCTTGCTAAAAAGAGGCCATTATGGTATATTTCATATAATAAGCGAAAAGCATCTACACCGTTATCTGGCTGAGTTTGAGGCTCGCTGGAATATGAATAAGATGAACGGTTCCGAAAGAGTGGATGCCCTGCTTGAATCTACTTCAGGTCTCCGACTTGACTACAAGGGGTTGAAAGCATGAAGGAAGAATCGACTTTTACCCCAATGAGCATGGACGACCTACTTACCACCGCGGTCAAACACATTCCAGATAAGTTAATGGAACGATGGCTGAATAAGGTGCATTGTGGCGAGTGTGTTA
>DATLAD010000177.1:0-3209 GCA_035527575.1 Dehalococcoidales bacterium | reverse complement strand
CGCCTCGTAGACCAGGTTATGGCGCCCCAGGTAGCAGGAATCATGGAAGACCACGTTACCCAGGCCCTCGACCCCGTTCAGTCTGAGCCTGCCCTCGCCAATTAGTTTATTGATAAACTCGGTATGATGGCTCACTTCCAGTTCAACGCCGTACTGGCGGTAGTCGTTCTTCAGGGTACTGTAGCAGTGCGGACACTGGGTAATGACTTTCTTTACCCCCCTCTCTTCAAACAGCTTGATATTCTCCTTCACCATGCGGTCGAAAACGAACTCATTGCCCAATCTTCGCAAGCTGTCACCACAGCACATTTCATCCTTGCCCAGGATGCCCCAGGAAACGCCGCCGGCATCCAGAATCTTGGCTAAAGCCAGAGTCGTCCTCCGGTTGCGGGCATCAAAGGCACCGGCACAGCCAACAAAAAATAAATACTCGGTCTTGCCCACCTCAAAAGGCTTGACCTCAATCTCCGCAGCCCACTTGACCCGCTCCCCGGGAGCGATACCCCAAGGATTGCTGCGTTGTTCCACATTCTCGAAAAAGCCCAGTAGTTCCTCCGGAAACCTGGCCTGCATTTCCACCAGATTACGCCGCAGGTCAATAATTCTGGGGAAATGCTCAATAAACACCGGACACACTTCCACGCAGGCGCCGCAGGTGGTGCATTCCCAGAGAACCTCTTCAGCGATACTCCCTTCCTGACCATCGCCAATCAATGGTAGTACGGCTGCTTCCCTTTTGGTCAGCAACGGCCCGTTTTTCAATAAGTTACGCTTGATATCGTGGATGACCTGCTGCGGGTCGAGCGGTTTGCCGGTGAAGGTAGCCGGACAGGCATCCGAGCAACGACCACACTCGGTGCAGGAATAAGAGTCGAATAATCCTTTCCAGGTAAACTCATTGACCTGGCCAACGCCGTAGGTATTGCCCTTTTTGAACTCCTCACGAGGTTGGGTGTTGACCTTTACCAGACTCCGCAAGAAGCAGTTGGGAATCGCCGTCAGAATATGCATGTGCTTGCTGTAAGGCAGGTAATTCAGGAAGGCCAGCAGCACAATGGCATGAATCCACCAGAAAAAGCTGGCGTATCCCACCAGGCTTCCCACCGAAGCCCCTGATATAAAAATAGCCGCGGCAAAACTGGACACCGGCATGTAGGCGGCAGCTCTCTCACTCCCTTGTGCGATTTCGCTGGCGTGCAGACCAAAAAAGGCAATCATCAGCACCGCCACCAGGCCCAGGATAGTCACTGCGTCGCGGCTCAACCCACCGATATGAGGAGAAGCGAAAGCGGCACGGCGGACAAGCGCTACCATCACTGCCAAAAGAGCCATCACTGACACGAGGTCGAAAATAAAGGACAGGGTAAAGTATGCGCCATCCGGCAGTCGGGAAAAGCTGATGTAATCCGGGAACAGCCCGCTGAGCAGAAACTCGGTATTGGCTACCATCAAGATGAGAAAGCACCAGAAAAGGACAAAGTGGTTTAAACCAAAAGGTCGGCTAACCACCCGCCGCTGCCCGAAGGCGTAGAAAAGCATACTCCCGATGCGCTTACCGGGCTCGCTGAATCGATTCTCGGCTCTGCCCAGGGTTACCAGACGGAAACGCCGAAAACAGCTCCAGCCAAAAAGCGCCACCGCCGCCACAAACACGACGATGAATATGATGACATTAGTCGACACGTTACATTAACCCCCTCTTTGGGTACGCAGTTCTCGAATCCGATTGGTAATGGCCGGGACTATCTGGAGGACATCGCCCACAATCCCATAGTTGGCCACCTCAAAGATAGGCGCCTTGGAATCATGGTTGATGGCAATAATAACGTCGGACTGCTGCATGCCGACCAGGTGCTGAATGGCACCGCTGATGCCACAGGCAATATAGAGCTTGGGCCTGACCGTCTTGCCCGTCTGGCCGACCTGGCGTTCCGCCGGCATCCAGCCGGCCTCTACGGCGCCACGGGAACAACCGACCACGCCGTCCAGTTCATCAGCCAGTTCCTGCAGGACAGCGAAATTCTCCTTGGCACACATCCCCCGTCCGCCAGAGACGATGACATCGGCGGCGGCCACGTCCACTGCCCCGGCTCGACGCTCGTCAATAATCTCCAGCACCTTGACGGCAAAATCCTCTTCCCGGACCGGTATCGACTCGCGGACAATCTCACCCCTGCGGGAAGTGACTTTCTTGGGCAGGGGCATCACGTGTGGACGGACAGTGGCCATCTGCGGACGGGTGCGCTCCGTCAAAATCGTCGCCATGATATTGCCGCCAAAAGCGGGACGGGTCTGCAACAACGCCCGATTATCACCTATCGCCAGGCCGGTACAGTCTGCCGTCAATCCGGTCTGGAGTTTGGTGGCTACCGCACCAGCCAGATCCCTCCCCAGACCAGTCGCCCCCATAAGCATAATCTCCGGCTTATACTTTTCTATCAGATAACAAATAGCCTGGTAATAAGGCTCGGTGCGATAATGGTGAAACACGGGGTCGTCAATCAGGTAGGCTTTGCTCGCGCCATAGGCAAATGACTCCTGGCAAAGACTCTCTACTTTGTCGCCAACAATCACCGAGCACAATTCAACACCCAGGGTCTTGGCTAAATCAGCACCCACACCCAGCAGCTCCCAGGAAACTTCCGCCGGCTCACCCGCCGTCTGCTCGACAAATACCCAGACACCCCGGTACTCTTTAAGTTTGGCCAGTACTGCCGCTTCCTCTCGGCTCACTTTTTCAACTTCGGGTGCTTCTGCCGTCTTGGCCTGGGCAGCTATTTCAGCGAGAATCTTCTGCTCCTCCGGAGTGTAATAAATCTCCAGGGCATCGGCCGGACAGACCTTGAGGCACTTGCGACAGCCGATGCACTTCTCGACAGTGATGACTGGCTCGCCCTGGTCATTCATTTCGATGGCGTCTTTAGGACAGGCACTCTGACAGCGGGCGCCACAGGCGATACACTTACCCGGAATGAGTTGCGCCACGCCCCGGGGTTTCTTTATTTTCTTTTCCTCTACCATTTAAGACCCCTTACTTACTCTTCAACACCCCATCCATTACAGATAAAGGATGTCTTTTTCAATCAGTTTGCCTAATAATAGCTGGACAGTTTCCTCGGGCTTGTTGATACCGTCACCCAGTATCTCGCCCTTGGCTCTTTCCGGGGAAAAGATTTTGCGCACCTGCGTCGCCGAACCCTTGAGGCCGA
>DATLAD010000176.1:0-7429 GCA_035527575.1 Dehalococcoidales bacterium | reverse complement strand
AAGGGCGGTTCTGGGTATAGACCGCGAATGCGCTGAAGAAGTATTCAGTGACATTCCTGAAGATGCAGAATCTATTGATTTAAAATCTGGACCAGGCGGGAAAATTATATTTGAATATGGGAAATTAAGAAATTACGGTTTGGGCACCGCGTTGTCTACAGAAGTAACTTGGGTACCCCAAAAGATACAAATTGGTTCGGAAATATTTATGATTGAAAAAGATAAGCTATTAGAACCACGCTATAGAAAAGAACTTAATTGTATACCTTCATCTCCGAGTCACATTTTGCCAGGAGAAGTAGCTACTTTTGTTCGTTTACCTACATTTATTCAAAAAGATTACGAAAAAAAGATTAAGGAGATAGAAGGAATACTATCAATAAAATGTGAAGATATATTTGGAGATAAACACATTACTAATCAGGAATTCATAATATTTACAGACTATTTGTCCGATAAACCTAATATTCACATAACATTTGGTGATTTAGTAAAATAAAAAACCTTAACCCCTGGATAGCGGAAGGAAAGAATTTCACTGGCCTGTTTATCAGCCAGCGACCGACCTAGGAGAATAGGTGAACACACCAATTCATCTCCCTAGAAAGGAGGTGATCCAGCCGCAGCTTCCGCTACGGCTACCTTGTTACGACTTCGTCCCAATCACCGACCCCACCCTAGACAACTGCCTCCCCCGAAAGGGTTAGCTCATCGGCTTCAGGTGTTGCCGACTTTCATGACGTGACGGGCGGTGTGTACAATGCCCGAGAACGTATTCACCGCGCCAAGCTGATACGCGGTTACTAGCAACTCCGACTTCATGCAGGCGAATTTCAGCCTGCAATCCGAACTGAGGATGGTTTTTAAGGATTAGCTCCGGATCGCTCCATTGCAACCTGTTGTACCACCCATTGTAGCGTGTGTGTAGCCCAGGGCATAAGGGCCATACTGACTTGACGTCATCCCCTCCTTCCTCCCCGTTTTGCGGGGCAGTCTCGCCAGAGAAATTAACTGGCAACAGGGGTTGCGCTCGTTATGGGACTTAACCCGACACCTCACGGCACGAGCTGACGACAGCCATGCAGCACCTGTGATGGCTCCTGACTTAACAGGTCGCTATCCTTTCGGGTCGCTACTTCCAACATGTCAAGCCCTGGTAAGGTTCTTCGTGTTGCATCGAATTAAACCACACGCTCCGCTGCTTGTGCGGGCACCCGTCAATTCCTTTGAGTTTTAGTCTTGCGACCGTACTCCCCAGGCGGGATACTTAAAGCGTTAGCTTCGGCACAGAGAGGGTCGATACTCCCTATACCTAGTATCCATCGTTTACTGCGTGGACTACCAGGGTATCTAATCCTGTTTGCTACCCACGCCTTCGGATCTCAGCGTCAGTTACAGCCCAGGAGGCCGCCTTCGCCACTAGTGTTCTTCCCGATATCTACGCATTTCACCACTACACCGGGAATTCCACCTCCCTCTGCTGCACTCCAGCCCATCAGTATCGAATGCACCCTCCCAGTTGAGCCGGGAGATTTCACATCCGACTTGAAAGGCCGCCTACACCCGCTTTACGCCCAGTAAATCCGGATAACGCTCGCCTCCTACGTATTACCGCGGCTGCTGGCACGTAGTTAGCCGAGGCTTATTCCCCAGGTACCGTCATTATTCTTCCCCGGGAAAAGGGGTTTACAACCCGAAGGCCTTCTTCCCCCACGCGGTGTCGCTGGGTCAGGCTTTCGCCCATTGCCCAATATTCCTTGCTGCTGCCTCCCGTAGGAGTCTGGGCCGTGTCTCAGTCCCAGTGTGGCTGGTCGTCCTCTCAAACCAGCTAACGATCGTTGCCTTGGTAGGCCGTTACCTCACCAACTAGCTAATCGTACGCAAGCCCCTCCTCAAGCGCCCGAAGGCTTTAGTGATGACGCTTTACCGCCATCACCACACGCGGTATTAGCTCCGATTTCTCAGAGTTATTCCCCACTTAAGGACAGGTTGCTTACGTGTTACTCACCCGTCCGCCACTAGCCACCGAAGTGACTCGTTCGACTTGCATGCATAAAGCACACCGCCAGCGTTTATCCTGAGCCGGGATCAAACTCTCCAATAAAAGTTGATTGACTCTTTGTTGAACCTTCCTTCCGCTATCCAGTTGTTAAGGTACAAAATGTCCCGCTAGGGGACACATTAAATAATAACACAGGCTATTACTGTTGTCAATAATATACCCCTGATTATTAATCAGCCTTTTTACCCGCCGGTTTCACCTGTGAGAGAGCCTCGGCCAGTCCCAGAACGTTAACCAGCTTGGACTGGTCTGATATCACGAGCTTGGAATTATTCTGCAGGGCAGCCTGCGTAACCTCGAGCTGTTTCAGCAGCTGCGCGTTCCCCACGAAATATTTATCCGCCGCCGTGGATACGTTCTCGATGGCTTTTGCCTCGCCCTCCGCCCGCAGAATGGCCGACTGCCTAGCCCCCTCCGCCACCAGGATGGCGTTCTGCTTATCGCCCTCTGCCATCAGTATCTGTTTCTGCCGGTAGGCCTCCGCCTCCAGGATGGTGGCCCTCTTTTCCCGCTCCGCCTTCATCTGCTTGCTCATAGCATCGGTAATATCACGCGGCGGCTCGATGGCTTTAACCTCCACGCGAGTGACCTTCACGCCCCATTTATCGGTAGCTTCATCCAGCGTTGTTCTCAAGGCGGAATTGATGCGTTCTCTCGATGCCAGGGTTTCATCAAGACTCATGTCACCGACCAGGTTTCTCAGATTCGTCTGTGCCAGCTTGCTTACAGCCACATAGAAATTGGCGACCTCATACCTGACTGATTTGGCGTCTGTCACGTAATAATACACCACGGCGTCTACGGTTACGCCGACATTATCCTTGGTAATAACTGCTTGTGGCTCTACGTCCAGTACCGTTTCCCTCATGTCCACCCTGGCCGCCAGTTTATCTATGAACGGGATAATGAAGCGGAGTCCCGGCTCCAGAGTCTCCTTATACCGGCCAAACCGCTCTATCAGCCCTTTTTGGGCCTGGTGGATGACGGTAATGGATTTGGCCAGTGTAACGATGAAGAGCACGACCAGAATAATAATTACGATGATAACCCCTACATTCATTCTTTTTTACTCCCTTCCGTTTTTTTTACTGCTAGAGTAACGCCACTGATGCCCGTGACGGTTATCCCATCGCCTTCTTTAATGTTCTCCTCGGACCGCGCCCGCCATTGTTCGTTGCCCACCTTGACCAGTCCGTCTTTATTGCGGTCGATATCCTGCTGGACGATGCCTGTTTTCCCGATGATAGTATCGATATTGGTTTTTGATATGCCCACGGCCGTCTTCTTGTGGATATATCTCCGGCCGATTAATATGTAAAGAACACAGACAATGCCGGCGGCCACCGCCGTCCAGACCCAGGAGTGTATGGCCAGGGTTATCAGGCCGCCCAGGGCCAGAGCCGTTCCGATGAATACGAGGTCGAGCCCGGTATCGACCCCCACGAAAAGCTCCAGAATAATCAGGACCAGGCCGGCGCCAATGAATATCAACCACATCCAGGTATCAAGGAAAGTGACATCAACAGCTCCGTTTACCATTTTCTTATCCTTCCTCTAATTATTCGTGGTAATGCTTCAGTGCTCGTAATTGTATTAGAAACAATTTTTGTTGTCAATTATTTTTATTTCAATATCTTTCGAAAATATTTACGAAATTGTTTACGAAATGTTTATTCCTCTCGCTCCGGTATTTATTTTCCTTTCACACTGTCTGGCCTATACTTTGAGGTTGAGAGGAATGAATTTTTACCGAAAATCCGCACTTTTATTATGGGGGTTTTAAAGACTTATGCTGGGCATGACGACGACTAGTGACCCCGGTACGACCGGTGTCCGCGATATCGCCGAGGCCCTGGGCGGTGGTATCCATGAAGGGTCTCTAATCCTGGTTGAAGGTGAGGCCAGGACCGGTAAGAGCGTCTTATGCCAGCACATAGCCTACGGTGTTCTGCACGCCAAAGGGAGTCCGGTCGCCTATTATTCTACGGACTACAATTCCGAGACTATCGTTACCCAGATGGATTCCATGTCTCTGGATACCCGGCATGACCTGGTGACCGACCGTTTTCGAATCTATAAAATGGGCGCGCAAAACGTTTTGAGATATGCCGAAAAGTCTCTTCAGCTTATCCTCGACCATATTGTAGCGCTGCCCGACCGGTTTAGGCTGGTCATCGTGGACTCGCCGTCGCCGTTTATGACCCGTGTCAGCCCGGTGGTCAAGGTGGACTTTTTACAGGCTTGCAAGGAGCTATGCGAGCAGGACCGGTCGATAGTGCTGGCCCTGGATACCCACGTCTTCGAAAGTAAGACGCTTCTTCGCGCTTATGCCATGAGCGATTATTACCTCAGGCTCAGGTCGCATGATGCGATTCTTAGCACAGGCCAGATTGACACCCGGGTAATCAAGGCTTTAGAGGTAACCAAACTGGCCGGCGCGGAGCGCTGGGGGCAGGAAGGCATCAAGTTCGAAATTAAGCCCAGAATGGGTATTCAGATTCTTCCCTTCGTTCAGATTAAGGTCTAGCCTCTGATATTCCGCCTGACGTTCTAAGTCACCATTCTCTTACTTTACCCTTTGTGATATTATCTATCCGTGGTCAATCCGAATATCGGGCGGTTACAAAATGACGGCAGAAGATTTATCATCTTCCTCAATTACCTATGGACTGAATACCAGCTTCATCGGGCAAAAAGTCATCTATCGTCCGCGACTGCTTTCCACCATGGATGCTGCCCGGCTTGAGGTCCGGCGGGGGGCCGCCGGAGGTACGGTCATCATCGCCGGCGAGCAGACCGGAGGCAGGGGCAGGATGCGGCGTGCCTGGCTTTCACCGCCGGGTAACATAGCTTTGTCTATAATTTTATATCCGGATATCGCCGGTCTGCCTTACCTGGTCATGATAGCTTCTCTGGCGGCAGCGCATGGCATCGAGAGGGTTACCGGACTGAAAACGCGACTAAAATGGCCTAATGATATCCTTATCAACGGCAAAAAGGTGTGCGGTATTCTGATAGAGAACGAGGTGAAAGCGAACAGGGTGGCGTATGCGATAGTCGGCATCGGTATCAACGTGGCCTTGAAAGCCTCCGATATCCCCGGGATATCGGCCACGGCTACCAGTCTTGAAGATGAGCTGGACAGGAGCGTGCTGCGGCCGGATATCATCAGGCCCCTCCTGACCGAGTTCGAACGGCTGTACCTGCTTTTGCCGGCGGGGGAGTCCATTTACGCGGCATGGCGGGATAGGCTGGAGACACTGGGTAAAAGAGTCGAGGTGAGGTCGGGCGGTGATGTTCTCGAGGGTGTTGCCGAATCCGCCGATGAAAGCGGCGCCCTGGTGCTCCGTTGCGCTGACGGTAATCTCACCAGGGTTGTCGCCGGGGATGTTACCCTGCGTCATCAATAGCTCCGGCTATCGACTCGTGAAACAAGCGGGAGGGGGCACTGCCCCCTCCCGCTTTTATTGACTAGTTATATTTACTTCTTATCATCGGATTTGACGCCGAAAGCCTTGAAAAGCTCGATGGGAATGGGGAAGAGTATCGTGCTGTTCTTCTCGCTGGCGATTTCCGTCAGCGTTGACAGGTAGCGGAGCTGTATGGCTGCCGGCTCACGTCCGATAATGGCTGCTGCCTGGGCCAGCTTCTCCGAGGCCTGGAGCTCACCCTCGGCATGGATGATTTTCGCTCGTCTTTCTCGTTCGGCTTCGGCCTGGGCGGCCATCGACCGCTTCATTTCCTCGGCAAGCTCGACCTCCTTGATTTCCACGGTGCTGACCTTGACGCCCCAGGGGTCGGTATGCTCGTCGATAATTTTCTGCAGCATCTGGTTGAGCTTTTCCCGCTTGGTCAGCAGTTCGTCAAGCTCAGACTGTCCCAGCACGTTTCTCAGCGTCGTCTGTGATATCTGCGACGTCGCCCTGATGTGGTCCAGCACTTTGACCACCGAAGACTCGGGGTCGACCACGCGGAAATAGACCACCGCGTTGACGCGGACGGTAACGTTATCCCTGGTGATGACCTCCTGCGACGGGACATCCATCGTCACGACGCGCAGGTCTACCTTCACCATGCGGTCGATAAACGGGATGATGAGGAAGAGTCCGGGGCCTTTAGCGCCGACCAACCGCCCCAGGCGGAAGATGACGCCGCGCTCGTACTCCGTAACGATTTTTACGGACATGGGGATAATGATAAGTGCGGCGACAACAACAATAATAATCCAGATATAGTTGCCCATATGTTTACCTCCTTTATTATTTCCTGGTTACCATTTTATTTCCTGGTTACCATTTTATTTCTTGGTTACCATTAGTTTTAAACCATCAACCCTGGTAATAATCACCTCCTCTTCTGGTTCTACTCGGCCTTTATCGGTTATGGCTGTCCAGTATTCCCCCTCCACGAGCACCACCCCTCTCGGCTCTAGAGCTACTTCTACTACCGCCGTTTTACCCACGAGGTCTTCCTTGCCGGCGGACACCTTTTTCTGGTGAGCCCGGACCGACCAGATAACCACAAAGACCAGGATTACAACGATAATAATTGCTAATACGACTATCAGCCAAACAGGCATATAAAGCAAAGAGACCCTCCTTTATATTTGATATTTTGCTACTTGCCTTGTTGCTTTTTAGTGACGTACAGAATCAGGCCGTCGACCCTGTTGATGACTACTTCTTCGCCGGGTTTTATTTCGCCGTCTTCGGAGATGGCATTCCAGCGCTCTCCCTTGAAGAATACGGTGCCCTCGGGGTTCAGCGCGACTTTCACCGAGGCTGTCTTGCCAATCAGTTCCTCGCGCCCGGTCTTGGCCTGTCTGCGGTGGGCGCTTATGGCGCGGTGGACGATGAAGCTGAGGGCCCCGGTGATGATAATGGTCATGGTGGCGATAAGCCAGGGGTCTATCCTGAAAACGGGGGATGCCCCCTGGAACAGGATTAGCGAGCCGATAACCAGCGCTACGACGCCGCCGGCCGTAAATATCCCGAAGGTAGTCGTCAGCACTTCACCGATGAAGAGGCCGATAGCCAGTACAATGAGCAGTATCCCGGCGTAGTTTACCGGCAGCATCCCCAGCGAGTAGAAGGCCAGCAGCAGGCTGATGGCGCCGACCACTCCGGGGAAAATCAGGCCGGGGTTGAATATCTCCGCCATTATGCCCAGCGTAGCTATGCTAAGCAACAAATACGCTATATTGGGGTCGGCGATGGCGTAAAGGAAACTCTCGATTGTCCGCATGGGGACATCGTTGATGACGGCGCCCTGGGTTTGCAGCGTAACCACCTGGTTGTTGAGCAGGGTTACCTGCCGGCCGTCCAGCTGGGCGACGAGAGTTTCGAGGTCGGGGGCAACCATATCGAT
>DATLAD010000175.1:0-3257 GCA_035527575.1 Dehalococcoidales bacterium | reverse complement strand
GCGGAAGGTATCCGCGTAGCCGTGAGAGATAAACTTATCCATCCAGGCCCTCTCTACCGGTAAAAATCCGGAAACCCCGGAATTTTCTTTCGGGCGGTCGAGGTCGATTTCGTTGTGGGCGGTATTGACGTCGCCGCAGATAACCAGCTTCTTGCCGGCATCTTTCAGAGAGTCGGCATACTTGAGAAAGACATCATAGAAGGCCATCTTGTAGTTCAGACGCTCCGGGCCCGACTTGCCGTTGGGGAAATAAATATTAAAGAGGGTAAACCCGGGATACCCGGCGATGATGACCCTCCCCTCCAGGTCGAGCCCGCTATCGCCGAAGTCGTACCGTACATCCATCGGTTTCTCTTTAGTGAAGACGGCCACGCCGCTGTAACCCAATCTCTCGGGGTAATTCCAGTATGCGTGATAGCCCGCCGGCTCTTTCAGGTCGGCATCGAGCTGGTCAGGTTGCGCCTTAGTCTCCTGTAGGCAGAGAATATCCGGGGACTCCTTATAAAACCAGTCGAGAGAGCCTTTCCCTTTGACGGCCCTGATGCCGTTGACATTCCAGCTGAGCAGTTTCGTCTCTTTCATATTAATCTCTGAGAGTGTTTAATAATAGCTTAGCGTCATTCCCGCCCACCAATTGTCATTCCCGCCCCGTATCGGCGTACGGGGTAAACTCCAGGGGAAATCCATTATCCGCACCCTGTCATTCCCGCGAAAGCGGGAATCCAGTCGGGGGGAAGGGTGGCCTGGATTCTCGGGTCAAGCCCGAGAATGACATTATTCAACAACCTCATATCTCCGTTTGATATATGCCGTATTATTTATTATACTTTAAATATAGCATAACATAATAGATGAAAGGGTGTTAGTTAATCTTGGACAAAGTTTTTACCAATCTTACCAACGGCGGCCCGGTAAAGGTACATGTCCGGGACGGTAAAATAGTCCGCATACGCCCCCTCGTCCTGGCGGATAACGATGCCGCTTCATGGACAATCGAGACAGGCGGACGAAAATTCACGCCGCTGAGGAAGGCCTGCGTCTCCCCTTTTACCACGGTGGAAAAGGCCAGGATATACTCCGATTTGCGGATTAAACATCCACTCATCAGGGAGGACTTCGACCCCGACGGCAAACGTAACCCGGAAAACCGTGGCAGGTCGGGCTACAAGCGCATCAGCTGGGATAAAGCATTGGACATCGTCGCCGGGGAGATGAAGAGAATCAGGGAGATATACGGGCCGGAGGCCATAATGTCCCGCGCTTCCTCGCACCATAACTGGGGCAACGTGGGCTATCGCACTTCGACATGGGCGCGGTTCTTCAACCTGATTGGATTTACCGATATCTTCGATAACCCCGATAGCTGGGAGGGGTGGCACTGGGGCGCGACGCATGCCTACGGCTTTTTCTGGCGACTCGGCATGCCGGAGCAGTACGACCTGCTGGAGGACGCCCTGAAAAATACCGACCTCGTGGTTCACTGGGGCAACGACCCCGATTCGACGCGTGGCATCTACGGCGGGCAGGAATCGGTTGTCTGGCGGCTCTGGCTCAGAGAGCTGGGCAAGAAGCAGATTTTCATCGACCCGTTCTGCAACTATACCGCCACCATCCTGGCGGACAGGTGGATAGCTCCCCGCCCCGGCACCGACGCCGCCATGGCGGAGGCCATCGCTTACGTGTGGCTGACCGAAGGCACTTACGATAAAGACTACGTGGCCACGCATACGGTCGGCTTTGATGAATTCAGGAGGCAAATTCTCGGTGAAGACGACGGCATCGCCCGGACGCCGGAATGGGCGGCCGAGATTTGCGATGTTCCGTCATATACTATTAAAAGTCTGGCCCGGGAATGGGCGTCAAGTCGCACCATGCTCGCGGCCGGTTCACGGGGCGGCGAATCCGGCACCTGCCGCCAGGCTTACGGCACGGAATGGGCCAGGCTGATGGTGCTCTTACAGGCAATGCAGGGACTGGGCAAGCCGGGCGTCAATATCTGGGGCACTACGATGGGCCCGCCCTATAATGCCGATTTCAATTTTCCGGGCTACAGTTCCTTCGGGCCGAATTTCTTGAATGGATTCGCGAAAAATCCGGTGGAGAACCCCGTCAAGCAGCGTGTCTACCGATTGCTCATCCCGGAGGCTATCTTGAATCCGCCCATTAAATGGCTGGGGCAGACGTTCTGCGGCCAGTCGCTCGAGCAGCAATTTATCCCTTATACATATCCGGCCCCCGGCTGCTCCGAGGTCAGGATGTTCTACCGCTACGGCGGCTCGTTCCTCGGCACGATGACCGGCACCAACCGCTTCGTGAAAATGTACCAGAGCCCGAAGCTGGAATTCGTCGTCAATCAGGACTGCTGGTGGTGCACGGAAACGCATCTGGCCGATGTCATTTTGCCGGCCTGCACAAACTTCGAGCGGTACGACATCGGCGAGTGGGCCAATACCGGCGGCTACACCCATCACGGCTCCAACGCCTGCAACCACCGGGTTATCGTCTACCAACATAAGTGCATCGAGCCGCTGTATGAATCGAAGTCCGACTACCGGATATTCACGGAGCTTGCCGAAAGGCTGGGCATTAAAGAAAAATTTACCGAGGGCAACACCGACGAGGACTGGATAGAGAAGGTCTTTAATTACTCCGACCTGCCAAAATACACATCTTTCGAGGACTTTAAGAAGAAGGGGTATTTCATCGTGCCCATGCCGGAGGATTATCAGCCGACGCCCGGTTTGCGCTGGTTCTACGAAGGACGGGAATGCGATACGCCCGACCACTTTAACCCAAAGAGGAATACAGACAAGGGGAAAGAACTGGGTACTTACAGCGGCAAGATAGAATTCGTTTCGCAGAGCTTATTAGAGCACCTCCCCGACGACGAGGAAAGGCCGCCGCTGCCCCGTTATATCCCCAGCTGGGAAGGCTATAACTCGGAACTGGCAAAGAAATACCCGTTGCAGCTTATCACCCCCCACCCCAGGTACTCCTTCCACACACAGCACGATGCTAATGCGTCGTGGCTGGGCGAGGTGCCGGGACACCGCGTTTTGAAGGATGGCTATTACTGGCACCCGGTACGACTTCACCCCTCGGACGCCTTCCCCAGGGGCATTAAAAACGGCGATATCGTGAAGATTTACAACGACCGCGGTGCCGTGCTGTGTATCGCCGAGGTCACGGAGAGGATGCGGCAGGGGGTGGTGCACTCGTATTATGGCTCGGGCAAGTACGACCCCCTCGAGCCGGGC
>DATLAD010000174.1:0-14884 GCA_035527575.1 Dehalococcoidales bacterium | reverse complement strand
TTAACTGGTATAAGAATAGCACCTTCAATGTAAACAGGGCATAAACAACACCGGCGCCGGTATAAACAAGCCGTGAAAATATATATTTACAGGAGCCAGACACGTTCATCCTTGCCAGCTACCCGGCTTTTATGCTAAATTGAAAATGCGTTTGCGGGGCCGTAGTTCACTTGGGAGAACGTTTGACTGGCAGTCAAAAGGTAGGGGGTTCGAATCCCCCCGGCTCCACCAATTTTTGAAGCTAAAAAAGCCCTTATGTTTCTTACTGCATAAGGGCCTTAGCGTTAATTGGCAATAAATTGGTAATAATCGTTTACAAAGTCGTTACGGTATCCTTTTGCTTTGGCATAATAATATTATCGAATCCGTTAGCGGCAGCCTGTTGAATACCTGGGGCTACATGGCTATAAACATCAAGGGTTATCTTGATATTGGCATGACCTAAACGCTCCTGCACTATCTTGGGATGTATGCCCTGTTTAAGCATTAGTGAGGCATGAGTATGCCGGGCGTCATGTAACCGGATACCTTTTAATCCGATGCGGTTAGCTAATGACTTCCAAGCGTGTGTTATGGAATCTGGTAATAATGGCTTACCATCCCCCTTCTTAAAGAGACTCCGTTAGTGTATAATATATTTAGGGTATTAAATCCTAAAAATACATGAATTTTCTTTTAAGCTGCTTTCTCCGGCACCGCTTCCGAACAGGAAGAATTTAACAATGAGTCTCCTTTTGTCTGTTGGCCGGAGACTGTAGGCAGCACTGCCGCCATTCGCCTGCCGATGCCGTACGCCACCCTCATTGTTGCCACGAATTACCGTCTGGTTTTCCCTGGTAGAGAAGCGCCTATAATGGCGGGAGTGGTGAATGGATGTGGTGACGCAGAGTATAAATACGACTAATTGGAAGTAAGGTTCCGTTATATATGAATTATCGCAACGATATAAGAAATATCGCCATTATCGCCCATGTTGACCATGGTAAAACCACCCTGGTTGATGTCATGCTCAAGCAGAGCAAGGTTTTCCGGGATAACCAGATAGTAGGCGAGTTGATAATGGACAGCAATGCCCTGGAACGGGAAAAGGGGATTACCATCATGGCCAAGAATACGGCTGTGGTTTACCGGGGAGTCAAAATCAATATTATTGATACACCGGGGCATGCTGATTTCAGCGGGGAGGTGGAGCGGGTTATCAGTATGGCTGATGGTTGCCTGCTTCTGATAGACTCGGTGGAAGGCCCGATGCCCCAGACCAAGTTCGTACTGCGCCATGCCCTGCAAGGGGGCTTGAAAACAATCGTGGTTATCAACAAGATAGACAGGCCGAACGCGCGGATACCAGAGGTAATCAGACTTACCCAGGACCTTTTTCTGGAACTGGCCACCAGTGCCGACCAGCTTGACTTTCAATTACTGTATACCAGCGCCAGGGACGGCTATGCCGTCACCGAGCCCTCCCGGGAAGGCAAAGATATCAGCCCTCTTTTCGACTGTATCCTGGATAACGTGCCGCCACCGCAAATAGAAAGCGGACCGTTCCAGATGCTGGTTTCCAACCTGGACTACGACAGTCATAAAGGTAGAATCGTTATCGGTAGAATCTGGAGGGGAAACGTTGCTCCACGTGATACCGTAGCCAGGGTAAACGCCGAAGGAGAAATAGATTATTACGAGGTTGCCGAGGTGTTTACCTATCTCGGCTTAAAACGATTGAAGGCAGGCCAGGCTGAGGCGGGCGACATCGTGGCACTGACCGGAATAGAGGAGGCCAGTATCGGCGATACTATCGCCAGCCCGGAGCAGCCGGAAGCCCTGCCGCGCATCGAGATTGGCGACCCGACGGTGGAAATGACCTTCGGCGTCAACACCTCGCCGTTTGCCGGCCGTGAAGGACGCTTCGGTACCACGCGGCAACTACGGGAACGGCTGTACCGGGAACTGGAGACCAATATCAGTCTCCAGGTACAGGATACGGACAGCCCCGATACCTTCCTGGTAAAAGGGAGAGGTGAGTTGCATCTGGCTATCCTGATTGAGACGATGCGCCGGGAGGGTTACGAATTTGAAGTATCCAAGCCGGAGGCTATTACCAGGCTGGTTGACGGTAAGCTTATAGAACCCGTTGAGGTTCTGACCATTGATACCGCAGAAAAATACATCGGGGTTTTAACCGAGATGCTCAGCAAGCGTCAGGCCCAGCTTACTGATATGCATAACGACGGCGGCGGTAACGTCCGCCTGGAATTTCATATACCTACCAAAGGGCTTATCGGTTTCCGCAGCGCATTCCTCACGGCTACCAGGGGGGAGAGCGTCATGAACAGCGTTTTTCTCGGCTATCAGCCCTGGCATGGCAATGTCAATTCGGCGCGCAACGGGGTGCTGGTAGCCTCGGAGCAGGGCGTAGCCTTGTCCTATGGGCTGCATAATGCCGAGGAGCGCGGCCTGACCATGATTGAACCCGGCATGCAGGTCTACGAGGGTATGATAGTGGGGTCGAATTCCCGGGTGCAGGACATACCCGTCAACGTATGCAAGGAGAAGAAAAAGACTAACGTGCGTTCGTCAACGCAGGATATAATGGTAAGACTGACGTCCCCCTTAAAACTGAGCCTGGAGCAGGCCATTGATTTTATCAATAAGGACGAACTGGTTGAGGTGACTCCCCGGAATATCAGGCTGAGAAAGAAGTTGCTCAGTTATGCACAGCGGTTGCGGGAAATTTCTTCTACCCGGCGAAGCATGGAGTCGAGTGCCATTTGATTGGCTAGTTGCCAGTATACCCGGTTAAGCCACTTGGTGATAGTGCCTGATGCTTTTTAGCCGAGCTTCAGTATATCCAGAAACGCCTCTTTAGGCACTTCCACCCGGCCGATGGACTTCATTTTCTTTTTGCCCTCTTTCTGCTTCTCCAGCAGCTTACGCTTGCGGGTGATGTCGCCGCCGTAGCACTTGGCCAGGACGTCCTTGCGCTTGGCCGATATGTCCTCCCTGGCCATGATGCGGCTGCCGACCGCCGCCTGAATCGGTACTTTGAAAAGCTGGCGCGGAATGACTTCCTTGAGCTTGGCGACCATCGCCTTGCCAACCTCGTGGGCTTTCTCCGGCGGGATGATACGGCTGAAGGCATCGACCGCCACGTCATTAACCAGAACACTGAGCTTGACCAGTCGCGCTTCCCGGAAGCCGATTAATTCATAGTCCATGGAGGCATAGCCGCGGCTGCGGCTCTTCATCTGGTCGTAGAAGTTGGTCAGCATGCAGCGCAGGGGTATTTCGTATTCAAGCCTTACCCGCTGCCGGAGGTCTCCGCCTGACTGGTACTGCCCGAGGTACTCCGTGTGTTTATAGACGCCCTCGGATTCCGTGAGAAGCTCCATCAGGGCGCCGATAAAGCTCGACGGCGTGATGACCGAGATTTTGACCCAGGGCTCTTCTATTTTCTCGATTTCCGTCGGCTCCGGGAACTCGTCCGGATTGGTAATGGTGAGCTGCTGCCCGCTGGTTCTGGTGATGATAAACCGGACGCCGGGTACGGTGACTACCAGGGATAGATAAAACTCCCTCTCCAGGCGCTCGCGCACGATATCGAGATGCAGCAAGCCGAGAAAGCCGCACCGGAAGCCGTAACCCAGTATCGGGCTGGACTCCGGCTCGTAGGAGAGTGAGGCATCGTTAAGGTTCAACTTTTCAATGGCCTCACGCAGGTCCTTATAATCCTCGGCCTGGGTGGGGTAGATGCCGGCGAAGACCATCGGCTTGGGATGGTGGTAGCCGATAAGCGGCTCCGTCGCGCCGCTATATATCGAGGTCACCGTGTCACCGACACGGCACTCCTCCACGCTTTTAAGACCCGTGGCGATATAGCCGACATCCCCGGCCGATAGCTCCGTGGTGGGGCATGGCACGGGAGCGAAATACCCGACCTCAAGTACATCTATCTCGGTATCCTGCCCCATCAGACGCAGCCTGTCTTCTTTAGAAATACGGCCGTCCACGATACGCAGATATGCTATAACGCCCTTATAGGCATCGTAGCGCGAGTCGAAGATGAGCGCTCGAAGCGGCTGTTGGGCGTCGCCCCTGGGCGGGGGGATGCGCCGGACGATTTCTTCGAGCAGCGGTGGCACGCCCTGCCCGGTCTTGGCGCTCATGAGGAGCACGTCCTGCGGTTGATATCCGAGGACGCTCCCAATCTCCGCCAGGACACGCTCGGGCTCGCTGCCCGGCAGGTCAATCTTGTTGATGACGGGGATTATCTCCAGGTTATGCTCCATGGCCAGATAGGTATTGGCCAGTGTCTGCGCCTGGATACCCTGCGTGGCATCGATAACCAGCACGGCCCCCTCGCAGGCGACCAGGGTGCGCGAAACCTCATAGGAGAAGTCGACATGCCCCGGCGTATCGACGAGATTCAGACGATAGGTTTTTCCATCGTTGGCTTGATAGTGCAGGCGGACGGCCTTGGCCTTGATGGTAATACCCCTTTCGCGTTCCAGGTCCATGCTGTCCATTACCTGTTCGCCTATCTCCTCACGCTTCATGGTGCCGGTAAGTTCAATCAGCCGGTCGGCCAGAGTCGACTTACCGTGGTCTATATGAGCAATAATACAAAAATTCCGGGTAAGCGCCTGTTCCATATAGTTTTATTTTCCTCTTGCGGCTAAGACTACTCCTTAGTTGCGGAAAAAACCGCATTATTGCCCGCTCGTGGTGAGCCTGTCGAACCACCCTTCGACAAGCTCAGGGTGAGCGGTTGCTGGATTTTATTATTACGCATATTTTTTGTTATCAAGTACTACTATAATATTCTACAAGACTGCATCACCCCGGCAGGAAGCGCCAGAATACTTCGTTACTCAGCAGCCGGCCGCGGCGCGTGAGCTTGATATTCCCGTCGGTCCGCTCCATGAGGCCGGCAACGACCATTTCTTCGACCTGCCGACCATAATGAGTCAGTATATCAATACCAAAACGGTGACGAATATCATCCGCGTAAACTCCTTCAGACAGCCGCAAACGGAGTATGACCGTTTCGGCAAGCGCCAATTCCGGGCCAATCTCCTCATCCAGTTCCGGCAACAACGGTGATAATTTCCCCGAAAAGTCTGCCATATATTTATCCAGACTCCCGGTATTGGCCATGCGGTGGCCATCCAGGCAGGAATGAGCGGCCACGCCAACTCCCAGATAGGGAAGGTTTCGCCAGTAAGTCAGATTATGGCGGCACTCATGCCCCGGCCTGGCCCAGTTCGATATCTCATAGTGGCCATAGCCCTGTGCGGCCAGCAAGTCCTCGGCCAGTTCATACTGGTCGGCGCTGAGGTCCGGGTCAATCTCGGGCAAAGAGCCTTCTTTAGCAGCTCTCCACATTGGCGTGTCTGCTTCAAGAGTGAGGGCATAGAGCGAAAGATGCTCCGGCCCCATCGCTATGGCTTCATCCAGTGAATGCTGCCAGTCGGCTAGAGTCTGACCGGGCAACCCGTAGATAAGGTCCAGGCTCAAATTATCAAACCCGGAGCTTCGGGCAAAGCGCACCGCTTCTCTGGCCTCAGCCGCCGTATGAATACGCCCCAGCAGTGCCAGTTCGCGGTCATTCATACTCTGCACCCCCAGGCTCAACCGGTTAGCCCCCAGTTTCCTGATGGATGTCAGGTACGCCTCGTTGACAGTCCCCGGATTAGCCTCGATGGTTATCTCGGCTGCTTCATCAACGGTAAACAGCGAGCTGATGGCGGAGAGAAGGTCACCGATATGTTCGGCAGGAAGTAAGCTCGGGGTGCCTCCGCCGAAATATATGCTGCGGATACATTCTCCACCAGCCCGTCGTATCAGTTCATTTTTAAGGGCACTCAAGTATAAAGGAATATCGGCCTCACGGTAATCGTATGATACGAAGGAACAGTAAGGGCACTTACGGCGGCAAAAAGGCACATGGATGTAAAGCGCAATATCACGGGACACGATATAATTATAGCAGATGTGATAGTAGCCTCACCATAAGGCAGAAGCTCCTTGAAATGATAGAAAGCCTGGGGGCAGTTAATTAAGGCATATCTAACACGAAACTCCTGAAAGAAGTTCTACCTTTTATCCTGTACGGCCTATATCACGGAATAGCCCACCCGTACCCTCTAACACCCGCTGCTTCCGGTTTAACTTTTTACCAGCTAGCGACGTCACAATTCATCTGAATGTGTCTTGAAAAAACACGTATTTATTCGAGCTAGCCGGGTAACTCGAGGCTAAAGAATCTATGTCAGCTCCTCTACCGGTACGGGCACGGTAGACACTATATTGCGTACTATCGCTTCCAATGAATGTCCCCTCAGCCGAGCCTCTGTGTTGGAAATCAAGCGATGGGTTATGACAGGGGTGGCTAAATATTTCACGTCATCCGGCATAACGTAGCCCCGCCCGCGAATGGCCGCCAGGGCCTGTGAAGCCAGGTGAAGTCCCAGCGAGGCACGAGGGCTGGCTCCCAGTTTGATATCATCATGGCTTCGAGTCGCCCGGCTGATGGCAATAGCATAATTACGAACAGAGTCGTCAACATATACCTGCCGGCATAGCTTTTGGAGTTTTAATAACTCTTCAGCTTCAATGACACTGGTCAGACTATCCAGGGGGTTTTCCTGCTGGAAGCGAGATAAAATTACCCCTTCCTCATCCTCAGAAGGGTAACCGAGATTTATCTTGAGGAGAAAGCGGTCAAGTTGTGCCTCGGGCAGAGGAAACGTACCCTCCATCTCAACAGGATTCTGCGTCGCCATAATCAAGAAAGGGCGTGGCAGGGCCACTGTCTCTGTATCTACCGTAACCTGCTGTTCCTGCATACACTCCAGCAGGCATGACTGCGTTCTCGGGGTAGCGCGGTTTATCTCATCGACCAGCACGATGTTAGCCATAATTGGTCCCGGCCTAAATTCAAATTCCGAGGTCTTCTGGTTAAAATAGTGGATTCCGGTAACGTCTGAAGGCAGCAGGTCAGGGGTTGATTGAATCCTTTTAAAGCTACAACCCAAGGACCTGGCCACTGCCTTGGCCAGCATCGTTTTTCCGATGCCGGGAACATCCTCAATCAATACATGCCCCTCGCAGAGCAAGGCCACCATGACCAGTTCGATGGTCTCTTTCTTCCCGACGATAACCTTATTAACATTGCTTATCAGCCTATTTGTGGCTTCCTTTACTTCCGGGCTGACTTCTCTAACCACTTTGTCCATCAAACTTACCTCCTGTCTCCCAAGGGACATTGTTTCACATGATACCAGCTCTGCCTCAGTTGATGGATCTCATCTTCAGTCGGCAGCCAGGCACCGTAGCGTGTCCTGACATACTGCTGCGTAATCAAATCCAAATCCCCCTCAGCCTCCGGCAGCTTGCCCACCAGTTCATAGAGATATTCATGCGGGGTCTGAGACACATGCCGGGTGATGCCGGCGGCAGATGCCCAGCGTAAAAGCTGACGGTAAATCTGGCGCACCGAGACTATCTCCGGGAGGAGCGGTCCGGCTCTGGCCTTGGGTTGGAATAGCCTCCTCAATCCAAGCAGCTTGAAGAGGAGGGACTTCAACAGGCTCAAGAAATCGGCCCTGAATGCTCCCCGCAGTGGTTCATATTCTGCCCCTGCCGGGCTCGCCAGCCTGCGGCGTAACCACTTGAATATCTGTGATGATATCCGCCACATAGCAAAAACAAGGAGACTGGCCATTAAAACAGTCCAGCCGAGGCGAAGTCCGTTCCGTAATACTTCGGGCATGGTCCATAGCTTGAACTCCTGAGAAGGTCCAATCTCAGGTACAGGTATTGGCGGTGGCAGCTCCGCTAGTTCCGGCTTTGGTTCGGGGAAAAGGCTGATGAGAAAGGCGATAGCTTTCACGATTAATCCCCATATCCATTTGAGACCCGCGAGAAGCAGGTGGAGCAAGTCAGGGGTTACCACTAAACTGATAAGGAAACCCAGGATAAGAACCAGGCCGATGCTAAGGAGTAAAAGCCCCGACCAGTGCCCCCGATACAGTCCCGATAGCCAGCTTGTACCCTCCAGGGCATGCGCTATCGATATTCCCAGAAGAGAAAACAAGAAGAAAGCCGCTATCAGATAAACGGAATGGGCCAGGTCGACTTTTAACTGCGCCGCAATGAAAAGGATGATAACCAGAATAAACAATCCGAACTGGAATTCGCCGACCAGTGTGGCGAAGCTGACCCTGAGATAGGCCAGCCGCCGTCCCAGCCACCAGATAACGGCGGCGCTGAGAAGAATCAGGAGCGCCGGCTTGAAGGTGTAAATCACTCCGGCAATTGCCCGTGGTATTGCCAGGAGCCAGGTTGTATCCGCCCATGCCAGACCGCCAAAAAGTTGAATTTTCACGATGAGCAACACTCCCGCCACCCATAGCAGCCAGCTGATGATGCGGAGACAGAACCCGGGCCATCGCAACTTTCGCAGCATCTTGTTTAAGCCGAAAGATACTGGATACAGAAGCAGAATCCCTGAAATGGAGAGCTGTTCGTCAGCCACCCCTTTATTCAGCAGAGCCATTAAGGCATAGAGCCAGCAGCCCTCTATGCCTGTTGCGGCCACATATAATATGCCTTTACGCCAGACCTGATTCATCTGGTCTCCCCGCCCGCTTTTACGAAGTCCCCGGGCGCCCTGATGTTATGCCAGGCGATGGCAGGCTCAATTCCGCGCTCTGCCTGGTCGCCAACTTGGAGAACCATGAGTCTGTGTCTGCTTTCCTTCAGGCTAACAAGCAGGTCGGTCAGCGATGGCAAAGGCGTCGAGAGTATGAAAACAAGGGTGGTTCCCCAGGGCAGCCTGGCCTGCTCAGCCTGCCAGAATTTCTCAAAAGGAACGCTGGCTTCATGGGTAACCTTAGCCAGCGATTCCAGCATTTCGACCAGCTGGCCGGTGCTGCTCCCCGGCAAGATTTCCACCGGTTGACCGGAATCGGCCAGGCGCGAGTTGGCAAACAAGCCTACGGAACTCCGCCGCTCGATGAGATGATTGGCTGCGGAAGCCGCCGTACTGATACCGAGCTCGAAATCCTCCTCACCGCTCCCGACCTTGAAGCTATCGATAACCAGGAATATCGCCACATTCAGTAAGGTGGTCGGCTCAAACACCTTTACCTGTAAACTCTGATGGCGGGCGCTTGCCTTCCAGTGGATACGCCGGCGGCTGTCATGGGGACTGTAATCACGCACGCCGATAACGCGGATAGGGTCCTCGAAAATGCGAAGCTCAGCGGTTGCCTCTCCTATCGGGTACAGCGGTGGTATTCCCAGCTGAGCGATGGAGAATATCCTGGGATAGACGATAACATGGTCTACCAGGGGTTGTATCACCGAGCGGGGATAGAAGCCGAAGATGTCACCGGAAGTCAGAACGATTGGTCCCAGCGCGTAATAGCCGCGCCTGTTACCATACAGGCGTTGCTTCCAGCTTACCCTGGTATACCAGAGAAGCGCCGCCGTTTTACTCAGGAAACCAAATCCGGGCTTACTGCTTGGAGCAAGGGAGACCTCAGGAGTAAAGTTAACCGGAATCTCATCATCCAACTGAATCCAGGGAAGCGGCAGAAGCTTGCGGTTGGCCAGGCGCAACCTTAGTTCGATATATTCGCCCGGGAAAACGCGCCGCTCGCTGAGCCAGCGCTCGCAGCTAACACCCACCAGTGAGTACCGACTCCAAAACTTGGATATTCCAGCGGCGGACAGTACTAAGCCAAGCACTATTACTATCACTAACTGGCCATACCAGGCTGCCAGCAATAAGCCTGCCAGCACCAGCAGCAGGCCAAACCTGCCAAATAGATAGCCCACTGGCTGGGAGGAGAAACGCTCTTCCATTGGCTTATTATCTAGACTCGTAGGTGCTCAGCTTTCTATACGCCGCGATTAGGGATTTGCCGATATACATAAGTATAGCACAGTGGCATCGAACATGGCTGAATGTGAAATTGTTTTAGACGGGATGAGCCGTCGGGAAAGGCCACATTGAGGTTTGGTGTATCTTTTATATAGATACTGTTATTTTCAACAAATCATCGAAATGTTATCTAGCCGGTATAGAGTTCGTCCGAACATTCATCTTTTAGCAAAAAGTAGACCATCCCCACAGATACTTTTTCACGGTTAGTCCAGGTTAAGCTATATTCTCACTATCTAACTGCCAAGTCAGAAGGGGAAATCTTGTAATTGATGTTCTCATTATTTGCAGGTATAAATTAGAGTAAAAGCTTCATCCGTTTAAAACTTCGTCTCCTCTTCCCACATACTTGACTGCAGGTACGTAGCAAGATTCACGTCATCGTTGGTGATTTTAAGCTTTCTCCGTATATTTTCCCGATGACGGTTGATAGTGGCCATAGATACTCCTCTAATCCGGGCTATTTCTTTGGTTCTCATACCATTCCGTATCATGTTACATATTGTTATTTCCGTCGGTGTTAGAGAATGATATGAATTCGATAAATGCCTTACAAACTGTGATGTAATTTCCTCCAGGTTCGTCTTGAGCATCTCGATATATTTACTTTGTGTTTGGGGTGATTCTACGGCGAGAGCAAGTAGAATAGGCATAATGACTTTATCAACGTTCGTTTTTATATTTCGGTAAATTTCATTTTTCTCTTCCTCGATCCTGGTTAAAACCGTCCGAAGAGCCGTGTTCGACTCCTGTAAGGCCTTCCTCTCCAGGCTCAGTTGTTTGTTAATATCCTGCAATTCCATTTCCGCAGAAATGCGTGTCGCGATAGTGCCGATCTGGTCCGCCAGTGCATCCAGCAGAGCGCGTTCTTCCTCAAGGAAGGGCCCTTCATCAGCAGGTGGGCATTCTTCCAGATAGAACATCACTACTTCACCTACCGGTTCGCTGTAAACATAAATCCGTGAAGACTGCCGCCATTCCGTGACTTTGAATTCTTCACTCTTGTATGTTTTTTCTTTAAAGACAATCCTTGCGCACGTAATGTCCGGATACTGCCATGAATGGGGTAAAAAGTTGACCAGTTCTTCCAGCAGATTGTCGAGAGAGTTAAAGTGACGCTCAGCCAGCTGCGATACCCCGTAGAGACAGTTCAGCTCCTTAATTCGCTCACGAAGCGCGTTTTCAACCTTTGGCTGCTCTGTCTCATCATTGAACGGAATTCGCCAGAGACGGGCCAGTTCTGTATTAGGGAACCTTGTACTATCACTATTATTGTTTGATTCAGACTTCTTTTTAGCCATGAAAGACCCCTTTTTGCCTATTTTATATAGGCATTATACTGGCACTAATTAGATATATAAAATACCCATTTATTATAGGCATTATACCAGTATTTATTCAGTATTTATTACACTAAGATTACCTTATAAAATAAGTAGAGTCAACCATTAAATCTTCTTCAGATTTACCAAAGGAGGTTTCCATGAATCTGTCAAAGCTGGAGTCTATACTGAAAGGACACAGCAGCCAGCCCCATCAACTGATTGAAGTGCTGCATGACGTACAGGAAAGTTACGGATACATACCTGAGGAAGCCATGAGAGAAATATCGAAAACTCTGGGCGTACCTCTTATAGAGGTCTACCGGGTGGCCTCTTTCTATAAGGCCTTTACACTCAAGCCGACTGGGAAATACGTGATAACAATATGCAACGGCACCGCGTGTCATGTCCGTGGTTCCCAACTCCTTCTGGACCAGGCCGTGAGCCAACTGGGTATCAAACCCGGTGAGGTAACCGATGACGGTATGTTTTCTATCGAACATGTCAATTGCCTGGGAGCGTGCGCCCTCGGGCCAATCGCCTCTGAAAACGGGTCATACCATCACCACATGACCCCCTCGAAGCTCGGGAAATTTATAAACTCGTTCAGCCGCGAAGAAAAAGAGGAGGTCAAGCATGCCTAAGCTCGCCAGTAAAGAAGACCTGGAGGCTATGGGGAAGAAGCTTCTCCTCAATAGAAAGAAGATAAATAAAACGCTTATCGTATGCGGTGATACAGGGTGTAAAGCATCACGGTCTCAAGAAGTTATCGATGCAATAAATAAAGAATTGCTCATGCAAGGAATGGACTCTACAGTCCAGTTACGCGTAACAGGATGTCTTGGTTTCTGCGAGCAAGGTCCTATAGCCATCGTAGAACCGGGAAACATCTTTTACTGTCACGTGACGCCCGACGATGCTCACGATATCGTTTCAAAGACTCTCCATAAAGGCGAGGTCATCGAACGGCTGCTTTACACTGACCCGGTTTCGGGAGAAAAAATCCGTACCGAGTCGGAAATTCCTTTCTATAGCGCTCAGGACCGCCAGTTGCTATCCAAGAATAGAGAAATCAATCCGTGCTCCATAGAAGACTACATCGCTGTCGGCGGTTATACGGCGCTGGCTAAAGCTATCGATAGTTTATCTCCTGAGGAAATCATTCGGGAAATTAAAGTATCCGGTTTAAGGGGCCGGGGTGGTGGTGGTTTCCCTACCGGGCGCAAGTGGGCGGAATGCAGTGAAGCTTCGGGCGACGAAAAATACGTCATCTGCAATGCGGATGAAGGCGATCCCGGCGCGTATATGGACCGTTGCGTGTTGGAAGGCAACCCGTATCTGGTTCTGGAGGGTATGATGATTGGCGCTTACGCCATTGGCGCCACAAAGGGCTATATTTATGTTCGTAATGAATACCCTCTGGCGGTGAAACATGCGCGTATAGCCGTGCAGCAGGCCAGAAAGTTCGGCCTCCTCGGCGAAGATATCCTGGGGTCGTCATTTTCATTCGACGTTGACGTTGCCAGGGGTGGAGGTGCATTCGTCTGCGGGGAATCGACGGCGCTCATGGCCTCGCTTGAAGGCAAAGTAGGCGAGCCGCGCCCCAAGGACGTACACACTGTGGTTGACGGTCTCTGGCACAAACCGACAACCCTCAACAATGTCGAAACATGGGCTAACATCCCCTCCATAATACTGAACGGCGCCAACTGGTTTGCTTCTAAAGGAACAAAAGGAAGCAAAGGAACAAAAATTCTGGCTCTCACCGGTCACATTAAAAACAC
This sequence comes from Dehalococcoidales bacterium, assembly GCA_035527575.1. Lineage (GTDB taxonomy): Bacteria > Chloroflexota > Dehalococcoidia > Dehalococcoidales > RBG-16-60-22 > JAFGPF01. The sequence continues at coordinate 1,832 of DATLAD010000174.1, read as the reverse complement.
CGGCCTTGTCGAAGTTGCCATGGGTACATCTATACGAACTATTGTGTTCGATATCGGCGGTGGAGCCACGAATGGCAAAGCTATCAAAGCAGTCCAGACCGGAGGCCCATCCGGCGGCTGTCTGCCCGTTGATAAATTCGACCTGCCGGTGGACTTCGACGTGCTTTACGAGGCAGGTTCTATGATAGGCTCCGGCGGTATGGTAGTCATGGACGAAAGCTCCTGTATGATAGATGTGGCCAAATACTTCCTTACTTTCTTACAGGACGAGTCATGCGGCATGTGCGTTCCCTGCCGTTTGGGAATCGACCGCATGCTCGAAATTATCACCGATATCACTGAAGGTCGCGGAACCCCCGAACAGATAAACCTCCTCGAAGAATTAGCTGACACGGTTACTCAAACGTCTCTCTGTGGTCTGGGAAAGACCGCGGCGAACCCCGTGCTTTCCACGTTACGCTATTTCCGCGAGGAATACGAAGTCCATATTAACAGGAAGCAGTGTCCTGCTGGCGTATGCAAGGCTCTCATCGAGTATTCCATCGACCCGGAGAAATGCACCGGCTGTGGAACCTGCAAGCGGGCCTGCATACACGGCGCCATCGGCGGAGAGAAAAAAGAACCGCATGTAATTAATCCCGAGTTTTGCCAAAAATGCGGCATTTGCAGAAGCGAGTGCAAGCATGAAGCAATTCAGGTTAAATAACGAGGTGAAACATGTTGCATTATGTAACCGTTAACATTGACGGCGCTGATATTCAGGCCCCTAAAGGGTCCGGCGTACTTGAAGTGGCTATAGAATACGGCATCTGTATCCCCCACCTGTGCCATGTCCCGGGTCTTTCGGACATTGGAGCCTGTCGGCTCTGTATCGTCGAGCACGTCACCAATGGCCGCTCGGTAGTAACTACCTCCTGTACACTGAAAGTGCAGGAAGGCATGGTAATCAGGAGCAACACGGATAGAATCAAGAGGCTTCGTCATAACATTGCCGAGTTGCTGGTTGCCCAGGCCCCGAATTCCCGTGCTATCCAGGATATCGCGGTCCGCTGCGGTGTTAAGACAGTGCGTTATCCCTTCAGAAACAGTAACTGTGTTTTATGCGGACGCTGCGTTCGTGCCTGCGCGGAAATCTGGCATGCTAACGCCATTGGCTTTGTCGGACGGGGTAATAACCGCCATGTGGAACGCCCCCTCAATATGCGTCAGGAGTTCTGCAAGCAATGTGATTACTGCATCCAGCTTTGTCCTATGACCATCACGCCGTGTGACGGCCCCATGAAGACCGGGGAAGAATATCTCTGCGGAAAATGCGAATCGCAGCTTATGATAACGGAAGAAGTGCCAGACAGCTGTGCATGGTGCCGGCTGGGTGAAGGCTTTAACTGCGGGCGCTATGCCGGGGCTAAAGCACTAAGATAAAAATGCCTGACCTTGATGTGACAGACGTAATCCGGGAAAAAAGAAAGGAAAGGATTAACGGATACCCCTTTGCTTTTTTCGAGGGGTAATATTAAGGCCAAGACAATAGATCGTCTGATGGGAGATTACCCATCACCAATTTCGAAATACAAATACTACAATAGTTGAGGATTAGTGAAAAGCTATACAATTTCCCACACTTGTGGTATAATTCCAGCTAAGTTCCAGTTTAGGTTATAACAAACGCATCAGAATCAACACAACCAGATTCTTCTTAAGTATTGGATGACCCGAACTCTAACTAAGTTTTAAAGAGAGGAGGGCATCCAATGAGTTTTCAGGACAAGTCACTTCAATGCTCCGACTGCGGCACCACGTTCACGTTCAGTGCCGAAGACCAGGAGTTCTTC
>DATLAD010000173.1:0-4255 GCA_035527575.1 Dehalococcoidales bacterium | reverse complement strand
GCCAAAGACCCCGGTATGAAAGAATACGACGGGATTGGATTCCGTCCCCTGAAAGAGGCGCCCGAGGGCTCCGGCAACAAATCAACCATAGTCGTATCGCCGGAACGCCCCACGGGTCTTAAGGGAGGTGGAACCTTCGCCTGTGCCGATTGCCGTACCTCGGCCTATTTCTCGGTCGAGCCGATTGACGTGGCAAGCGGCGGCTATACACTCCCCTATTACCGAAGGGAAATGAGCGTCCTTGAAAAAATCAAAAGCAACCCCGGCATAACCGTAGATGAAATACTGGATAAATTCACCGATTTTGAAAGGGACGAAATTTACCCCCCGCTCTATTCTGTTAACGTGCAATTGATGCTGGATGAACTCGCCGAGGTCGATTACATCGAGCTCCGTGACGGAAAAGCTTATCCTAAGAATAAATAAGAAAAATCCAAGCCCCTTATGTGTATATCAGAGTGCCCCAAGAAGCTGTTCGGCGTGGCGCTGGACCCCGCCGACGACCCCTGGACATTGCGACTCAAGCAGGCGTGGATGACCGCCGACCCATCCAATCTGGACCGGCTTTCGGCATGCCTCGACCCGTACGATGCCGTCACCGGCAGCATGGCGGCCTTCCTGGAGAAGCACCGTATCGAGCCGGTCGGCAAATTTCCCGTTCCCACCTGGCTCTGGCCAAAGCCAAATCTTGCCGATCTGCCCTATGTCACCGCCAGGAACATGGAGAATTTCTTCGATAGCGGCGACCTCCTCGAAATCACGAAGCAGATACAATTATTCGTCAGGGATAAAATATTCCCCGAAATCCCCATCATGTTAGGGGTCGACCACTCGGCTACGGCGGGGGTCGTCTCCGCATTATCGGAAAGATACAGTCCTGAAAACCTCGGCGTGGTGGTGCTCGACCAGCATTTCGATGCCATCCCGCTATCGGTAAGATTGGAGGGCGTCGCCCATGCCAGCCCTGACTTTACATCAAGCACCCCCCCGGCCCTGCCCGCGACGCCGGTCGGCTTCAGCGACCAGTTCTGCTGCGGCAACTTCTGGGCTTACCTCATGGATGCCGGCACCATCCTGCCGGAAAACCTCGTCTTCATCGGGATAGCTGATTACCCCGGCCGGGAAGAAAGCCCGCGGAGAGACAGCTATCGCCGTGCTTACCTGGACTTTGAGAAACGCGGGTGCGGTTTCTTCCCGCGGGAGCGGTTCGAAGGGAAATACAGAGATGCTCTTGCCCGGTTCTTACGCGATAATATCAGAGTACCCCATGTCTACGTAAGCCTGGACCTGGATGTCGGCTCCTATGCCAGTACCTACGCGGCGCGTTACATGGACCGGCCGGGACTCAGCGAACAAAATATCCTGGACGTCGCCGATATCCTCGTCGAAGAGTGCCGGGAGGGGAAGTTCAGGATAGCCGGCCTGGACGTCATGGAGTTCAATATGCACTTCCTCGGCATCGAGATGCCCGACGGCGTTAAAGATACCACGCTGGAACTGGTAGAGAGATTCATCACCGCCCTGACCTGAATGTGTTCTGCCCTGGCTGGTAAGTGCCCCCGATACAGGGGTGTTAAAGAGGGGCGAAGCCCCTCTTTATGTTATTCCCCCTCTCCTTTGACCACCTCGTAAGGAGAGGGGGACACAGGGGGTGAGGTAGATAACAAATTTCTTTTACTTGGCAACACAGGCCATGCCCTGATAAACTATGATTGTAAGCTAAGGAGGCTCACATGCACGGCTGGATGGGCAAGATACTCCACGTTGACCTCAGCAACACTAAAACAGGCGAGATTCCAACGCAGCCATATGCTCAGAAATATCTCGGGGGACGCGGCCTGGCTTCCCGTCTTTACCGGGAAAAGGTGACACCCGAAGTCAAAGCCTTCGACCCGGGGAACCGGCTTATATTTATGACCGGGCCGCTTCTGGCTACCGGCGCCCAGGGAGCCGCTCGAATGTCGGTCTCCGGAAAGTCGCCCATGGCTTACCCGGAAGGCTACTGCTACGGCAGCATGGGCGGGCACTTCCCGGCCGAGCTGAAGAAGGCCGGCTGGGACGGCATCGTCATCGACGGACGGGCCCCGAAGACTGTTTATCTTTTAATTAACGACGGAAATGTCGAACTCCGCGATGCCTCATCGCTGTGGGGCCAGGGCGCTTACCGGGTCGAGGAAATGCTCAGGCAGGCCCACGGGGATAAAATGCGCTTTGCCACCACCGGCATCGCCGGGGAAAACCTGGTGAGGACGGCGGTTATCTTCGGCTCGCAGCAGGCCGCGGTTACAGCCGGCTTCGGGGCGGTGATGGCTTCCAAGAATCTCAAGGCCATCGTCGTCAGAGGTACGGGAAGTCCCACCGTGGCCGACCCGACCCGACTCAAGGAACTCAACCGGTACACCGTTCAAATCAAAAATACGGTCAGCCTGGCCATAACCCCCCGGATAGGCGGCACTAATCACGGCCACGTGCTCAAGGAAATGGGACAAAGACACTGCTACCAGTGCGGGCTGGTATGCTCCAAGTACATTTACCGTTTCGGTAATGACCCCGAGCTGGAGGGTCTCCGCGGCTGCCAGGCCATGGAATATTACCTGCCGTGGGTGTACGGCCGTGAAGACGAACCCATCAAGACGTTGTTCGATGCCCCCACCCTGGCCAATGACTACTCCATCGACACCTTCGAGCTCCAGAGCATGGTCGAATGGCTCTACGCCTGTTATAAGGCCGGAGCCCTTACCGAGGCCGAGACCGGCCTGCCGCTGTCTAAAATAGGCACCCGGGAGTTCCTGGAAAAGCTGCTGCACTCTATAGCGCACCGCGATGGCTTCGGGGATACCCTGGCCGAGGGCATGATGAGAGTCCGGGAGAAAGTACCGGATAAAGCTAAAGCCCTGTATTATCCTCACATCGCCCCCATTGGCATGCATGACGGCGTCCCGCCCCGGGCCTTTTTAGCCCACGCGCTGCTTTACCCTTTCGAAAACAGGATGCATCCCATCAGCGTCCACGAAATGGGTTACGTCCGCATGCCATGGACGGAGAACCAGGCCGACCCGAAATCGTCTCCCGTTACGCCGGAAGTCTTCCTGAAGATAGCCAGGGCTTTCTGGGGCAGCGAAGCCGCCGCCGACCAGACAACCTATGAAGGCAAGGCCATGGCGGCCAGAAACATACAGAACCGGACCTACCTCCGGGACAGCCTGGGACTGTGCGATTATGTCTGGCCGATTACCTATTCACTGAGCAAGCCGGGCCACGTAGGCGACCCCGACCTCGAAGGCAGGATATTCAACGCCGTAACCGGCATCGACGCTGCGGAACTAGGCCCTTACGCGGAGCGTATCTTCAACATACAGCGACTCATCAGGGTGCGGGAGGGGCATAGAGTGCCCGAGGATGACTTTCCTCCCGAGTTCAATTTCACCGAACCCCTGGGAGCCAATGTGCACGGCCTGAAGATGATTATGCCCGGGCCCGGCGCCAGAGCCGTTGACATGACCGGAAACGTCCTCGATAGGGATAAGTTCACCGGCATGCTGAAGGAGTACTATCGCCTGCGCGGCTGGGACGAAAAGACAGGCCTGCCCACCAAGGAAACGCTGACTAAACTGGGTATGGAAGACCTTTTTAAAGCTATCTGAACGGCGGGGCGGGGCGTAAACTCACGGGATAAGCCGAAGATGGTGCGAGGGCGGCCCGGGTGGGAATAGATAACAACGAATGGGGGGCGGGGGGTAAATAAGTCCTTTACACCTTCAAGCCCAGCATCATCTTGGCGCGGATTTTCAGCATATTCCATTTCCCCACCCTGCCGGCCAGGGTCTTCATATTAACGGTATCTTTATCCTTTAAAGGCACCTTCTCCGGCTCCTTTTTCAGCAACCTGACGGCACCGGCCGGACAGAGTGCGACACAGTTGCCGCAGCCGATACAGCGGTCGAGGTTCACCTGGGCCACGCCATCGACTATGGTAACGGCATCCAGTTGGCACTTCTCGACACATACCTCGCACCCGTTACAAAGCTCACGGTCGACCTCCGCATAATAGTTGGTGACATACAACTCTACGGGACGGGGGTGTTTAACAAGCATTTTCAGGAGCACGCAGCAGTCCCCGCAGCAACAACATATAGCGTCGGGGCGCTGCGAGTTTTCCGGCTGGAGGACCAGTCCCGCTTTCTGAGCCTTATTCAGGATTTCAAAGGCCTCTTCCCTGGTGATATAGCGCGCGATACCCATATCGACATGGCGT
>DATLAD010000172.1:0-11699 GCA_035527575.1 Dehalococcoidales bacterium | reverse complement strand
CTTCGGCTGTGATTTTGCGTCCGTTAATCGTTAAATTCACCATTTTCATCGTATCCTTACTTTACTTTAGCCGTCGCGAAATTGCAGACACCGGCAGGGCATTTCTTTTCCTTGATATGGGCTTCATACTCGTCGCGGAAGTAGCGGATGGTGCTCAGGACCGGATTTGGCGCCGTGCTGCCCAGGGCGCAGAGTGAGGCATCAATCAGCGTAGCTGAAAGCTCCTCCAACAGTTCGATGTCTCCCTCTTTACCCTTCCCTCCGGCAATTCTGGTTAAAATATGCTTCATCTGCTGTAGTCCTTCACGGCAGGGAAGGCACTTACCGCACGATTCTTCTTCAAGAAATGTGACATAGTATCTGGCCATATCTACCATGCAGGTCTTGTCATCCATGACAATCATGCCGCCGGAACCCATCATAGAGCCGGCTTTGGTTAGCTCATCGAAGTCAACGGCCAGGTCGAGCAGGCTCTCCGGAATCATGCCGCCTGATGGGCCTCCTGTCTGGACTGCCTTGAATTTCCGCCCCTTGGGAATTCCCCCGCCGATATCGAAGACAATCTCTCTGAGGGTTGTTCCCATGGGCACCTCTACCAGCCCTGTATTGCTGATATTACCCACCAGCGAAAATATCTTGGTGCCTTTGCTGCCCTTGGTGCCTATCTGAGTGTACCAATCGGCACCGTTGTTGATTATCAGCGGGACATTCGCCCATGTCTCGACGTTATTGAGGTTGGTGGGTTTTCCCCACAGCCCCTGTTCGGACGTGTGGATATACTTGGCGCGCGGCTCGCCTACCCTGCCCTCGAGGGAGGCCATCAATGCCGTGGACTCGCCGCAGACAAAGGCACCGCCGCCCCGCTGTATTTTAATATTAAAGCTAAAACCTGAGCCCAGTATATTCTTGCCCAGCAGCCCGTATTCTTCAGCCTGCTGGAGTGCCGTCCGCATATTCCTCACGGCCAGCGGGTATTCATTGCGGATGTAGATATAGCCCTGCTGGCTGCCTATAGCGTAAGCCCCGATTATCATCCCTTCCAGGACGCTGTGAGGATTACCTTCTACCAGGGCCCTGTCCATGAAAGCGCCGGGGTCGCCCTCATCGGCATTGGCGATAACGTATTTTACGTCGCCGTGCGCACGGCGCGTGGTTTCCCACTTGTTGCCGGTGGGGTACCCGGCCCCGCCGCGCCCTCTCAAGCCGGATTTTTTAACCTCGTCGATTATCTGTTCCGGGGTCATTTTGAGTGCTTTACCCAGCGCGGCATAGCCGCCGATAGCCAGGTAATCGTCAATCGATGTAGGGTCAATCAGGCCGTTGTTGCCGATAATGAGGCGCTTCTGCTTTTTATAGAAAGGCACTTCCTGCTCGAGGGTGACCTTCTCGCCCGTTTTACGGTCGGTATATAACAGTCTGCTGACGGCTTTGCCTTTCCCGATGGTCTCGGCGATTATTTCAGGGACATCTTTTGGCCTTACCCGCTGGTAAAAAATGCCCTGGGGTTTAACGACTACCAGGGTGCCCCTTTCGCAGAACCCCGGACAGCCGATGGGCCGGACGTCCACCTTCCCCGCCAGTTTTTGCCGCGCCACTTCTTCCTGGAAGGCGGCCGTAACGCTTTTACAGCCGTAGGCCTGGCACCCTGTCCCGTTACATATGGCAATGACGGCTTTTTTCGGGTCACGCTTACCGGTTATCGATTTTCTTAGTGTCTCCAGTTCACCCACGGATTTTAGTTTTGCCACTGGTGACGTCCTCCACTCGTTAGTTATATTCCTTCAGCACGGAAACGACACCCTCCGGTGTCATTTCTCCGTGATAGTCTTCCCCGATGATTACCATCGGGCCCAGGGCACAGGCGCCGACGCAGTTGACCGTTTCCAGAGTGAATTTAAGGTCTTTAGTGGTTTGCCCTCTTTTTATCATCAGTTCCCGCTCGATTTTATCCATAACCTTTACGGCGCCCCGGACGTGGCAGGCTGTGCCCATGCAGACGTTAATCAGGTGGCGTCCCCTCTTTGTCAGGCTGAATGCCTTGAAAAAGGTAGCGACGCTGTAGACCCGGCTCAACGGAACGCCCAGACCCTGGCTGGTCTCCTCTAACGCTTCTTTGGGCAGGTACCCGATTTCCGCCTGGATGTCCTGCAGAATGTCCACCAGCAACGATTTATCGTGCTGATGCTTTTCCAGCACCTGTTTTGCTTTTGCTTTTTGCTCTTTTGGTGACATTAGCCTTCTCCAGTAACTTTTGGTATTCTAATTCCACTCTTTCCTGTATCTGAGCGATGATATCATCGCTCAGGTGGCGGAACCGTCCCTGTATTTTCAGGTAGTCCTTCAAAGGTCTGAGCTTCGGCAAATCGATGCTCATTTTATAAACGCCGTTCTCCACCTCGTACAGCGGGAACATCCCCGTCTGCACGGCCAGGCGTGCCTGCCGGATAACCGTATCCGTGGCGCTGCGCCAGCCGGTGGGGCAGACCGAGAGGACGTGGACGTAAGCCGGCCCCGGTGTCGCCACGGCCTTGCGTACCTTCTCCATAAGGTCGAAAGGATAGCCGTGGGTGGCAGTGGCCACGTAGGGTATGTTGTGGGCCGCGGCAATCTCCGGCATGTTCTTCTTCCAGCTGAATTGCCCGATGCTCTTCTTGCCGGCGGGGGAGGTCGTGGTTGCTGCCCCGAAAGGCGTGGACGAAGACCTCTGGATGCCGGTATTCATGTAGGCCTCGTTATCGAAGCAGATATAGGTAAAATCGTGCCCTCTTTCCATAGCTCCGGAAAGGGCCTGAAGGCCGATATCGCTGGTAGCACCATCGCCGCCGATGGCAACTACCCTGGTATTTTCCGGCACTGCTATTCCTTTCCTCTTCATGGCTTTATAGCCTGCTTCTATGCCCGAGGCTACGGCCGCTGCATTCTCAAACAGGGTGTGAATCCAGGGAAGATGCCACGTTGTGAAAGGAAGCTGCGAGGCGACAATTTCCATGCAGCCGGTGGCATTGGCCACGATGACGTTGTTACCCAGTGCTTTGAAAGCCAGCCTGACGGCCAGTGCCTCGCCGCAGCCTATGCAGGCGCGGTGACCCGGCGCAAAATTCTCCTTTTTCTTGACAAGTCGAGGTACGTAAACCGCGTATTTTTCCATTATTCCCTCACCCCGAAAATCTCGTATTCGTTCTTGCTTCCCGTGCGGGCAATCTCCATGCCTTTCTTGACGAGTTCTTTGAACCCATCAACGGTGATATCCCTTCCGCCAAGCCCGCCCACGAAGCTGACAATCTTTGGTCTATTTGCCTGGTTATAAAAGGCCGTCTTGACCTCAGAGGCGAGTGGTCCGCCCGGCCCGCCGTAGGAGATAGCCCTGTCCAGCACGATAAGCACCTCGGCGTCCTTGACGGCCTCGCGCAGTTCCTCGAAGGGGAAAGGCCGCCACAGGCGCAGCCTTATCTGTCCCATGTTTTGTCCCTCGGCTATCATCTCGTCGATGGCTACCGATGCCGTCTCGCCCATGCTGCCCATTGTCATCAGGACGACTTTAGCGCCGTCGCTATGGTATTTATCGACTGGCGAGTACTTCCGCCCGAAGGCTTTATCGAATTCGTTCCAGACTTCCAGGATGACTTTCTTGGAATTCTGTATATTCATTTCCTGCGCCCATTTTGCCTCGGTAAAAATAGCCGGCGAGGCGAAGTCTCCCATCGCCACCGGTTTGTCCGGGTTTAGCGGCAAGGGGAATTTGTTCTTGGGTAGGAACTTGTCAACTTCGCTCTGTTCCGGTAAGACTATCGGCTCGATGACGTGCGTCAGGTTAAAACCGTCCAGGTGGACCATCACCGGCAGAAGCACACGCTGGTCTTCAGCGATGCGGAAAGCGATGATAGTATTATCCACAGCCTGCTGGCCGTTTTCGGTAACAATCTGAATCCAGCCGGTATCCCGGACCGACATCATATCGGAATGGTCGCACCAGATGCTCAGCGGCGCTGATAAAGCCCGGTTGGCCACCGCCATGACGATAGGTAGCCGCATGGGAGCAGCGACATATACCACCTCGTTCATCAGGGCCAGGCCCTGGCTGGCCGTAGCCGTAAACGTGCGGGCGCCGGTCGCCGCCGAACCGAGACAGGCGCTCATGGCCGAGTGCTCTGATTCAACCGGTATGTATTCGGCATCCAGTTCCCCGTTGGCTACCAGCTCTGCCAGGTGCTCGACGATGTGGGTCTGCGGGGTAATCGGATAGGCCGCAATAACGTCCGGATTGGCCAGCTTTACCGCATCCGCAACTGCAATGGAAACCTCAACACCTACTCGTGTAGCCATTATTCCGCCTCCTCTGCCATTGTTATCACCCTGGGCCAGCATTCCCTGGCGCAGATGCCGCATCCCTTGCAGTAGAACAGGTCGGCTTCAAAATATCCTTCCTCGTTTTCATTTATGCACCCTTCCGGGCAGTACAAAGCGCACAGGCCGCACTTGATGCATTTCTTGAAATCATAGGTCGGTCGCTGCGAGCGCCACGTCCCACTTTCGTATTGCCGGGCGCTGCCCGGGTCGGTGACAATAACGCCGATTTCCAGGTCTTTCCAGGTATATTCACTCTCGGATTTAGCCATTTACTGCTCCTCGATTGCTACTTCTTCGTAGGCTGTTTCCATGGCTTTGATGTTACGTTCTCCCAGCCTGCCGAAGCGCTTCTCCAGCGGTGCGTAGGCTGACTCTTTCTTGATAATTCCTGTAACTTTAATAACCGCGCCGAGTACGGTGGTGTTGACGATGGGCACGCCCAGTGTCTCTCGCGCAATCCTGGTGGCGTTTACCGTGGCCACCGGGTATTTAATGTCGAACTCGGCCTTGATTTCCCTGGCCGTTTTTCTGGTATTGATTACGACCCATCCGTTCTTTTTCAGGCCGGAGGTAACATTGACTTTATTGAGCAGGCTCGGGTCGAGCACCACGACGACGTCCGGTTCGGTGATATCCGCCCTGATTCTGACCGGCTCCCTGGCGTCTATCCTGTTGAAAGCCTGCACCGGCGCTCCCCGGCGCTCCGGTCCGAAGCTGGGAAATGCCTGGGCATACTTGCCTTCGCTTATGGCCGCCTGTGCCATCAACTCGGTAGAGGTAACCGCTCCCTGGCCACCGCGTCCGTGCCATCTAATCTCGATGAGACTTTTATCTTTCGTCATTTTTTGCTCCATGTACTAATAACGCCCCTGGAGCGACTTGAACGCTCGCACCCGGCTTCGGAGGCCGGTGCTCTATCCACCTGAGCTACAGGGGCAATTATTAAGATAATACTATATAAGTACGGTTTTGGCAACCTGAACGCCTCGTTCAGGCATGGAGCCAGATAAGCATCAGGTGGCTGATGCCCACCACGATAATCATGGGTGGCAAGGCGTATTTCAGGTATCTACCCCAGCTGATAGGGTAGCCTTCTTTATGGGCTACTGCCGTGCCTACCACGTTAGCCGAAGCGCCGATGGGGGTAGCGTTGCCGCCAAGGTCCGTACCCAATGCCAGCGTCCAGGCAAGCGTCGGCAGGCTTAGGGCCCCGACAACCGAGAGTTCCTTGATGATGGGTACCATGGTGGCGGCAAACGGTATATTATCAACCACCGCCGAGGCGAAAGCGGATATCCATAAAATAAACGGTATAGCGATGGTTATTTTGCCTCCGGATGCCTCCCCGATGAACCTGGCAATTATTCCCAGCACGCCGGTTTCTTCCAGCCCGCCGACGCAGATAAACAGGCCGATGAAAAAGAGCAAAGCCTGCCAGTTGACCCCCTTAAAAACGTGCTTGATATCTTTAATGTCGGTCAGTAATGTCAGGATGGCGGCGATTACCCCGATAAGACCTATGGAAAGCCCGGTCTCAGCATGGGTAACGATAAGTATCACCGTCAGGATAAAGATGCCAGTATCTATCATGAACAGGCGGCGGTTCGTGATGGCCGAACTGGGCAGAGGGCATATCTTCATCATTTCGGCGGGACTGGTCTTCTGTTTCAGGCTCCTGCGGAAGATGAAATAGAAATAGACGAGCGTGAAAGCCATGCAGGCCCAGGCGATGACGCCGGTATTGGCGGCGAAATCGAAGAAATTATAGCCAAGAGCGGTGCCGATGATGATATTGGGAGGGTCGCCGCTCATGGTAGCGCTGCCGCCGGTATTGGCGGCGAAAATCTCGGCCACTATCACCGGCACCGGGTCGAACTTGAACAGGCGCGCCAGCTCAATAGTGACCATACTGAGAAACAGCAGCACGGTGATGCTGTCAATGAACATCGCCAGAAATCCTGATATAAGCATGAAAGCCAGCAGTAGCGGTATCACCCGGCATTTCACCAGCCGTGCCGCATAAAGACAGAGCCAGCGGAAAAATCCAACCCTCTCCATGCCGGCGACCATTACCATCATCCCGCCGATAAATATGATGGTCTGCCAGTTCACGCCGTATGATTCTACATGCTCATCCCCCGGCACCCAGAAGGTCAATTGACCCAGTTGCTCCAGGTTCAACACGTTCCAGGCCGACTCCACGCTGTGCATGACTCCCAGAAAGACGACCAGTATCATGAGAGCCGCGCCGATAAGAGCCGGAATATAGCGGGGAACCTTATCGCTGATAATGACGGCAAGCATTATGGCGAAGATGGCTATGGCCAGGATTTGACTTAGTAATAGCATTAAATCGGGTTCAATCTAGGGAATAGATGAGGATGATTAATTTTAGCAGGTATTGACCTTTGTTGGCAATATTGACTTTTTAGGCTCACGCCGATTAAAGTAACTAAAGCAGGAATGATAGAGGTATATCTTGGTCTGGCTTAAGCTTGCTATCTGTATACTGGTTATATTTTTTTCCGGACAGAAGGTAGCCAAATACGGCGATATCATCTCGGAGAGAACGGGTATCGGGCAGGTGTGGATGGGCGTCATCGCCATCGCGTTAATTACTTCCCTCCCCGAGTTATTTACCGGCATCAGCGCCGTAACCCTGGTCAGCGCCCCCGATTTAACTATCGGCAACCTTATTGGCGCCAATGCCTTCAACCTGTTTAACCTGGCCCTGCTCGATATTGTTCACCGGAGCGGTTCCATCATGGCATCAGCCAGCCAGGCACACCGACTCACCGGCTGGTTCAGCCTCGCGCTGATGGTGCTTGTGGCTGTTTTTATCCTTATCAGCACCAGGTTCTCGACAATGTCCCTTGGCTGGGTAGGATGGTATACTCCCATCATCATTCTTTTCTATTTATTCTCGGTGCGGCAGATATTTTCTTACGAAAAGACGCACCTGTCGATGAAAGAAGCCAGCCACTACCCGGTTGAGATGTCATTAAAAAAAGTCTATATCTACTTCGGCATCTCGGCGGCTTTGATTATAGGCGCCGGCATCTGGCTGGCGACTATCGGCGATGAGATTACGCAAGTGACCGGATGGGGGCAAAGCTTCGTGGGCAGCCTTTTCCTGGCCTTTACCACTACCCTCCCGGAAATTACGGTATCCTTCACCGCGATGAGAATCGGCGCTATCGACATGGCAGTGGCTAACCTGATTGGCAGTAACCTGTTCAACCTGACCATCATACCCGTAATCGACCTGATTTATACCAGAGGACCTATCCTGTCCCAGGTATCGGAGAGTCATCTTTTCACTGCTGCGGCGGTTATCTTAATGTCGCTGCTCTTTCTCGCCGGGTTCCGTTTCAAAACACGGAGATTTTTCCGGCTCAGCTGGTTTAATGTCAGTTTGATTGTGTTGTTTCTGGTTAGCGCTTACATGAGTTTCGTCATGGCCTGAAGTGGTGATATAATGGCAGGGGCAAGCAAGGGAGCATAGGATAATGACAATGCTTTTCACGTTCGTATTTCGGGCTTGTCTCTTTTTTAAAGGTAATTTTTCTTGACGGCGAGGAGAACTACAGGCTTGCAGGGATTAACAGCGGTTATTCTGGTGGGCGGCCCGGGGACTCGGCTTCAGCCCCTCACCGATGACAAACCCAAGTCCGTTTTGCCGGTGCTCAACAGGCCTTTCATGGAGCATACCATTGCTTATCTCAGGCAGTACGGCATCGAGGATGTCATCATGACGTTGAGCTATCTACCGGACGTCATTCAGGGTTATCTGGGGGACGGCAGCCGGTGCGGCGTGCACCTGACCTATTGCCTGGAAAAAGAACCCCTGGGTACCGCCGGGGCCGTCAGGAATGCCGGAGATTACCTGGACAAGACCTTTATTGTCCTCAATGGTGACGTTTTTACGGACATGGATTTGGCCGACATGCTCGCTTTTCACCGTGAAAAAAAAGCCAGGGCTACCATATCCTTAACCTGGGTGGACGACCCCAGCGCCTTCGGCGTGGTTGAAACCGATAGCGACCACAGGGTGCGGCGATTTATTGAAAAGCCCCCGCTTGCCGAGGCGACGACCAACTGGATAAATGCCGGGATATACATCCTTGAGCCGGAAGTCCTGGAGTATATACCGTCAAATACACACTACATGTTCGAACGCGGGCTTTTTCCTCTCCTCCTTGACACGGGAGCGCCGGTATACGGTTATCCCTACCGGGGCTACTGGCTGGACATGGGTACTCCGCGGAAATATTTCTCCCTGAATATTGACCTCCTGTCATCAAAGATAACCAGCCCGCTTATTTCTATCTCCGGGCAAAATGGTATATATTGTAGTCGGGATGCCGTGATTCATCCTTCGGCGGTAATGACGGCACCGGTAATGATTGACGGCGGTAGCCGGATCGGTCGGAGGGTATGCATCAAGGGGCCGGTGGTTATCGGGCGGGACTGCCGCCTGGGAGACGGCGCCAGCATCGAAAGCGCCGTGTTATGGGACAGCGTCAGCGTTGGTGCCGGGGCCAGGCTCAGTCAGTGCATTGTCTCCAGCAATACAGCCATTGGCGGCAATCAGGATTATACGGGCCTCGTCATAACCCCTTCGCAGACGGCGCCGCTGGTAGGTTAGCTATAAATAGATGGCTGATTTTTCATTAAAGGAGCGTCTATGGCAGCAGAAACAATAAATGAACAAGAAAAGGCGAAGAAGCAGAAGCCCAGAGAAATAACGTTCAAGTGTCAGTGGTGTGAGAAAAACAGGCTGCTTAAAGATATGGTATGTGTTACCAGGTACCGACCGGTCCTGGTGGTGTGCCAGGATTGTGCTAAAGAATTACGTTAGGTATCATTCAATTAGTGTGATTATCGGGAGAGGGTTTAATGGCTGAAGAACTGGGGAAAATAGAAAAACCTCCGGTGGAGAATTTCAAAAAAGGCAGGAAGCTGTATTTCATCCCGCTTATTTACGGCGGCGAGGACCTGCCGGTGGAATATCTTGGGAAGTTCCATAAATACTGGGAACAGGTTGAAAAGCAAATAGCGGATATGGCCTCGAAGCTCGGCGAGGTCAACAGAATATACCACGAGTTAATCGCGGTTCCCGGGGATGAAGGCTGTAAAGCGGTCAAGGAGTTGGGCGACCGGAG
The DNA here is from genome assembly GCA_035527575.1 of Dehalococcoidales bacterium. Lineage (GTDB taxonomy): Bacteria > Chloroflexota > Dehalococcoidia > Dehalococcoidales > RBG-16-60-22 > JAFGPF01. The sequence goes on along the minus strand of DATLAD010000172.1, from coordinate 2,187 downwards.
CTATAAAATCGTTAAGTCCTGCCTGGAGAAAAAGGCGCAGCTGGAAGCGGTCGAGGATGCTGATATCCTGACGGAGTTCATGGACTGGAGCCGGTGCCTGATAATAGGCCTGCAGAACCCCGGGGTAGTATCGAAGGTCTACGAATCTTACCTGGAAATCGGGAAAAAGAGGAACGAATATATCGCCCGTAAAATCGATGAAACGCTTAAAGAGAATGAAATCGGGATATTGCTTATGAGGGAGAACCATCAGGTGCAATTCCCATCGGATATACAGGTATTTTATGTCGCCCCGCCCGCCCTGGACGAGATTAAGCGCTGGCTTAGAGAACGTGAAAGTAAGCCGACCGAGGAGGCCGACAAAGAATAATCGCTCCCCTCCCCTAGAGGGCGTATAGTTTTTGAAGTTTAGGCTTTTTAACTAACGGGACCAGGCGCTTGGCGTAGATGGCGCTGCACTGCAGGCAGGTTAAATAGACTCCTTCGGAATCGCGTTCCAGGAACAGGTCGCCGCCACAACGCTTACACCCCTTAACTTTGACGATATTCAACATGGCTCTTCCCTCTGGCGAGTAACGACTTTACCTCCCTTTCTATAGCAACCGTATGCTGTAATCGTGACATATTCTGCATTCCCTGCAATCGTTGCATTCGCCTTAATTGCTGGTATTGTAAGGAAGCGGTATCACAGCCACATCACAAAATATGTCGTGAACGTCACAATATTGTCACAAATGTAAACTTCGTACGGAATGTGCCGTTTCGCTTTGACAATCCGAATACGAATGGGCTAGAATTTGTTCGTTGGTGGTTCCGTCAACAAATTCAGTTATAAGGAGGCTGGAATGGCCGGAAAGTACGATATATACGTTTTTCATCCACCTCATCTTCAAATTAAGGTAAAGGAAGATAACAGCGTCGTTTTCGACGGCCTGATGATAAACCATATGCAGACGGGCTGTAATCTGACCCTCGGCCACCAGTTCGTCAAGAAGCCGTTTAAATCGGATAATCCCTGCCATACCCATAATTTCGAGGAGTACCTGGCCTGGTACGGCGGAAACCCGGACGACCCCGAAGATTTCCGCGCCGAAGTGGTAATTTATCTGGGCAAGGAGATGGAAAAGCACGTCTTTACCCGTCCCACGATGGTCTACCTGCCGGTCGGGTTCCCACACTGCCCGCTGGAGATTACCCGCGTCGACAGCCCCATTATTCAAATCGAAATCATGCTCGTCGGCGAGGGCGGCACGCGGGAGCCTTACTTCGAGGAGGACAAGGGCAAAGTCAACCTGATAGAGATGTTGGATCTGACCCGCCGTAAGGCTAAGTAGAAATACTTGAATTTAACGGGCCGGCTCTCTTAAGCTGATTTAGTTCTGGGGAGCTGGCCTGAGTTTTTTTAAGTTATGTCTTGCCCTTCTCCGCTATTTCCGTTACAATTCAATAGCCACGGAGAGGTGTCTGAGTGGTTCATGGTGCCGCTCTCGAAATTTGCTATCCAATCTCCCAAGCGGTTACTTTACGTTCAAACTGATACTTTCCTGTTAGCACGCCATTACCTATTTTGAAGCTAGTGTCCCAAGTAGTTAAGTCCTGTTTAGTTTAGTCCGTGACCATTTTGTGACCAACTTTCTACGTTCGTTTTGAAGCTACATTTACTGGCAGAATATGTATTTATGAGCCGGGCCACTTTTGAAGGATTTGGCTGGTGAGAGATGCCCCAATTCGCTATTTTGTTGCGTAGATGGCCATTTTTTAAGCTAGAAAAATAAGGGAAAAATAAACCGTTTTAAGCCATTTTTTCATAGCTAAAATGAGGGAAAAGTGGCGACTAGCATAGTATGTTACATCCCAAAAGTTTCTAACTGAACTTGCCGGGAGCGGGATTAACCATAAGGAATAGATACGATTTCCCGCTGTCGAGGCTTCGTTTATAAAGGTATGGGTCAGGATAGTGAGTTATGCTGGGGTTTGTTTACTGCCAACAACCCATACCTCGCCAGGCGTAGCCGAACACAGTTACGCCAAGAGCCGCAAGAATAATGTAGACAACCGCACCGATGAATGCAGCAGCCATAGACCATTTAGCAACATGCTCCAGCTCATCATTATGCCTTCCAGAAAAAACCCAGAATGTAACAAAGCCGAATGGAGGACAAAATAAAGACACGATGTATACCAACC
>DATLAD010000171.1:0-4779 GCA_035527575.1 Dehalococcoidales bacterium | reverse complement strand
GGCCAGACCGGCAAGACCGTCTGCCCCAGGCTCTACATCGCCTGCGGTATCTCCGGGGCCATCCAGCACCTGGCGGGCATGCAGACCTCGGACGTCATCGTCGCCATTAACGACGACCCCAACGCCCCTATCTTCGAAGTGGCCACCTATGGCATCGTCGGCGACCTTTTCCAGGTGGCGCCGATGCTGATTAAGAAGCTGAAAGGCGAATAGGCAAGCGGGGCGTTTAAGAGGGGCGCCAGCCCCTCTTTCCTTTTCTTCCCCCTCTCCCTTTCCATGTTATCTTTTCCCACCCAGGCCGCCCAGTATCATCAATGGCTTATCCCGCAGGTTGAAAACCCCTCTCCCTTGATGGGAGAGGGTAGGGTGAGGGTGAAAATATATTACCCCCAAAACAGGAGTGCGCAGCGAGAGGGGGCGCAGCCCCCTCTCATTCTCTTTCCCCCTCTCCTGTGACACCTCGTCAGGAGAGGGGGACTAAGGGGGTAAGGTAGATAAAACACTCCCCATTTTACAGCTACCTTCAAAAATGGTATAATAATCTTAGCTGGATTAGAGGAAATTCACACTCGTCCGCGGCCGTAAATAATCACAAAACGGCTGTCAAGTATTCCCACTGAAAAAATACTCCAAAGAACTTCTTTTAATCTTTTTACGTAAAGAAGCTTCTATCAATTCCCCGCAGGAAAACACACCATACTCAACACAGGAAAGGAGAAGATTATGGCACAGGCAAAAACCGGCGATACCGTGAAAGTCCACTACACAGGTAAACTAGACGACGGCACGGTATTCGATACTTCCGCTGAGGGCGAACCCCTGGAATTTAGCATCGGCGAAGGCCGCATTATACCCGACTTCGAGCAGGCGGTAGTCGGCATGAAGCCGGGCGAGTCCAAAAGCATCCAGATAGCCTCTGAGAACGCCTACGGGCCGCATCGCAAGGAAATGGTAATGGTAGTCGATAGAAAGGATATACCGGAGGGCCTGGACCCGAAGGTCAACCAGAGGTTACAGGTACAACAATCGAACGGCCAACCATTCGTTGTCACGGTTACAGACGCATCGGAGACGAGCGTCACGCTGGACGGCAACCACCCCCTGGCCGGTCAGGACCTTACCTTCGATATCCAGCTCACGGAGATTGCGTAGTCGTTTCGCTAACGGTTGCGCTCCTCAAGCTTGCGGCGTATGCCCCATTTACCCTATAATAATATACTGAATTCGGCTGGAGTGGAGGCGAGGCGGTATGCAGTTTAATGTATCTCAGCTGCTTCAGGAGCCTATCGGGTCGACAAGAGAGTACCAGGTCAACGAGGCGGCTGATGTTATCGGTGACGGGAAAAGTAATACGGTCCAGGGTGAGTGCCATCTACTGCGCACCCAGCGTAGTATCCTGGTGAAATGTGCGCTGGACACCGAGGTGGAACTTACCTGTAATCGCTGTCTTGGCCGGTTCCGCCACCCGTTGAAGATAAATTTTGAAGAGGAGTTTTTACCTACTGTAGATGTAGTAAGCGGAGCGCCGCTGCCATCGCCCGAAGAATCCAGCGCTTTTACCATTGACGAACGCCATTCCCTCGATTTAACGGAAGCGATACGTCAATACTCGTTAATAGCCATCCCGATAAAGGCGCTCTGCGATAAAGACTGTGCGGGACTGTGCCAGAACTGCGGACAGAATCTGAATCAGGGGAAGTGCGACTGCCCGGCACAGGAGATAGACCCCCGCTGGTCCGAGTTGACAAAACTGATGTAGCCCCTGAAGAAAAAATATATTAAAGAACGGAGTACTGTATGGGAGCTCTACCAAAACGGAAAAAAAGCAAGTCACGCGCCGGTAATCGGCTGAGCCACAATGCCCTGAAGCCGCCGGCACTGGATATTTGCCCCCAGTGCCACAGCCCCAAAATGCCCCATCACGCCTGCCCCACCTGCGGGACCTACAACGGGCGGGAAGTTATCAAGATGGAAGGGCGGAAGAAAGCGGCCGGCTAACTTCTCCACCAGGTGAGAGACTCCCTTTACTCTACTTCCTATGTTCCGGTAGTAAGCAGGGAGTCTGCTTTATATCTTAGAGTTACTTAAGAGGAGGGAAAGCAACCGAGATGACAAAAGTAGCCTGGGTGTTCCCCGGTCAGGGCTCTCAGTCCGTCGGCATGGGGCGCGACCTTTACGATAACGTTAAATCGGCCAGAGCTGTCTTTGAACAGGCGGATAAAGCGCTGGGATTTCCTATTTCCAGATTATGTTTTGAAGGCCCGGAGGAGGAGCTCCGCCAGACAATCAATGCCCAGCCCGCCCTGGTAACCGATGCTTTCGCCTGCCTGGAAGCCGCCCGGGAAATCAGCGGCAGCAAACTGCCTGCCCCCGATTTTGTGGCCGGTCACAGCCTCGGGGAATACACGGCGCTGGCGGTTGCCGGGGTCTTCGATTTCAGCGCGGCCGTCCGACTCGCCCGCGAGAGAGGTCGGCTGATGCACGAAGCCGGCCAGAAACGGCAGGGAGCTATGGCCGCCATCATCGGACTGGATGAAGCCAAACTGGCTGAGGTCTGCCGGAATTCCGATACCGTCATGGCTAATGTCAACTGTCCGGGGCAGATTGTTATCAGCGGCGCCGCCGGGAATATTACTAAAGCCATGGAAATGGCTACCGCCGCCGGGGCCAGCCGCGCTATCCCGCTCCAGGTAAGCGGCGCCTTCCATTCCCCACTGATGCAGCCGGCGGTCGAAGGCATGATTAAATATCTGGACGCCACCACCTTCAAGACGCCGTCTATTCCTGTTATCGGCAACACTACCGCCAGGCCCATGACTACCGCCGAAGCGGTAAAAATGGAGCTCCGCAACCAGCTGACCAGCCCCGTGCTCTGGCAGCCCACTATTGAGTACATGATAAGTAAAGACGTCTCCACTTTTATCGAGATAGGGCCGGGCAAAGTGCTGACCGGGCTTATCAAGCGTATCAACAAAGAAGTCGCCACGCTGAACATCGGCGACCTGGAAGCGGTCAGGGCTTTAGGTAACCTATCCCCCTGACCCCCTTCCCCTGGGGATTTATAAAGGGAAGGGGGAAATTAAATGAGAGGGGTTGCACCCCTCTCAAATCTCTCCTATACTTTGATAAAGCGGGGCGTCTAAGAGGGGCTTCGCCCCTCTTTCTTTCCTTCCCCCTCTCCTTGATAGGAGAGGGGGACACAGGGGGTGAGGTAGATAGTAAAAACGTTAGGGGGTAGTGTATGGACCTCTCAAATAGAGTGGCTATAGTCACCGGCAGCGCGAGGGGCATCGGGCGGGCTATCGCCCTGAAACTGGCCGAGGCCGGGGCCAACATCGTGGTCAACGATATCGCCGCCGCGTCCGAATCCCTGGAAAAAACAGCGGAAGAAATCAGGGCGCTGGGACGGCAGGCCCTGGCGGTTACCGCCGATGTAAGCTCCCCGGAAGATGTCGCCCGCCTCGTCGAGACAGCCGCCAGCAACTTCGGAAAAATCGATATCCTCGTAAACAACGCCGGGGTTACCCGCGACCAGTTGATAATACGCATGTCCGATGAAGAATGGGACACCGTCATTAATATCGACCTGAAGAGCGCCTTCCTCTGCACCCGCGCGGTACTGCGGCACATGCTCCGGCAGCGCTGGGGCAGGATTATCAGTATTGCCAGCGTGGTGGGTATTATCGGCAACGCCGGGCAGGCCAACTATGCTTCAGCAAAGGCCGGAGTCATCGGCCTGACCAAGTCTATCGCTAAAGAGGTAGGCTCCCGAGGCATCACCGCCAACGCTATCGCCCCCGGCTTCATCGAAACCCGTATGACCGAGCAACTCGACGAAAAACAACGGCAGGCACTCCTGGAGCGCATCCCCCTGGGAAGTCTCGGCACCCCCCGGGACGTGGCCGAGGCCGTGGCTTTCCTGGCATCGGAAGAAGCGAGGTACATCACCGGGCAGGTTCTGAACGTGGACGGCGGCATGGCCGGAGCTTAGCCGCTGATTGAACTAACAGGGCCAGCATTCAATAGACAAACAGGAAGGGGGCAGGTGTCGAAGTCCTTGCCCTTCTTTTTTATTTATGGTTATTAATGTAAGGTCAGTCAAGCCTACTTGAGAAACCCAGGCGGTACAAGATGATGCGGCGTATGATTTACGGGTTGCGGGAGCCAGGGATCCCATTCCACGTTGGTACTAACGGCATCGCCTTTGCCAATGACTTTGCCAGTTTTGTTAACCCTTCCTCCTTCTCCACTCGGGCCGCTGGCATGCCCCCACCAGTTGTTGGTGGCATTGAGGTTTATCTCTTCAACTTGGTTGTTGATGCCAAATTCGTTGTTCCATATGTTGTTGTAGTGAATGGCTGGATTGACAATGTCGATATTGTAGGTATTCCAGGTTTTAATCGCGGCACTGCGGGCTTCTGTTATGTCGTTGCCTGTGATTGTTATAGATTGATGGCATTTGTCCAATCTGAGTTTTATGGAGGTCGAATCGTTCGTGAAAGTATTACCGCTGATTATCGTTGGATACTTCGGCTCGGCATAATCGGGGAAATATACAGAATATGGGTCGCCTCCGTTGAAGTCGATGCCGAGTCCATTGCCGTAGAATGTATTGTCGGTAATGGTTGTGGCACCCCCGTTAGTCGCGATGCCTCTGGGGTTGGATGCTATGTAATTATGGGTTATGGTGACGTCTGCAGCAGCAGTATCTCTGAAAATGCCATCATTACCACTTCCTTCGATGTAATTGTATGAAATGAGTATATCGGATATACCTTC
>DATLAD010000170.1:0-4183 GCA_035527575.1 Dehalococcoidales bacterium | reverse complement strand
CGGAATCTCTGCTTCCGACCCGAAAAAAGGTTCTACCACACCGAACTGGGCTATAACTTCCGCATGACCAATCTGCAGGCGGCGGTTGCCCTCGCCCAGCTGGAGCAAATAGACAGGCATATCCGGATAAAGAGGCGCATGGCCGCCGCCTATAACGAAAGGGTGGCGGATATCGGCAGCATCAAGCTGCCCGTGGAAAAGGACTGGGCTAAAAACGTCTACTGGATGTACGGCATCGAGCTCAAAGATGACGCCGGCATGAATAACGAAGAACTCGCAACCAAATTGAAGGAAAAAGGTATAGACACCCGGCCGTTCTTCATCGGCATGCACGAGCAGCCGGTCTTCCATAAAATGGGACTTTTTAAGAATGAACGCTATCCCATCGCCGAGAGGCTGGCCAGAAGAGGGCTGTACCTTCCTTCCGGGCTGGCGTTGAAAGACGAGCAGATAGATATCGTATCAGAAGCGTTACATGATATACTGACCGGGTAAGCAGGAGCCTGAATGGTATTCGAACAGTATTCCGTTTACTATGACCGAATATACCGTGACAAGGATTATCAGGAAGAATGCAACTACCTCAAGAGCATCTTTGACACGTACGGAGAGGGGAAAGTCAGGACAGTACTTGATGTAGGTTGCGGCACCGGCTCGCACGCCCTTATACTTTCGGCCATGGGCTACGATGTAACCGGCATTGACCTTTCCGAGAAGATGCTCCGGATAGCGGTTAATAAGGCCGAGCAACAAAAAAAGCAGATAAACTTTCTGCAAGGAGATATCCGGCATCTTGACCTCTCGCAAAAATTTGACGCCGTCGTAGCCATGTTCAATGTCCTGGGCTATCTGACGACCAACCGGGATATAGAAAACGCGTTAAGTTCGATACGAAAGCACCTCAAGCCGGGAGGTCTTTTTACGGGGGATGCCTGGTATGGGCCGGCGGTACTGAACGAAAAACCCGGAGAAAGAGAGAAATTTGTGGAGCAGGAATCCGGCCGGATTGTGCGATATGCCCGCCCCGTGCTTGACCCCCTGAGGCAAACGGTTGAAGTTAATTACACGATGTCCGAAGTAAAAGACAATAAAGAGACAGTAAGGGTAGAGGAGTCTCACATGGTCCGCTTCTTCTTCTACCAGGAACTCTGTGGTTTCCTGGAGAGAAATGACATCGAAGTTTTAAAAATTTGCCCGTTTCTCAAGCTGGACGGGCAATTGGATGAGCATTGCTGGAATATTTCCATCATCGGCAGGCGAATTTAAATGAGGCTGGGAGTATTCTTCATCGGAAATCCTCAGAGCGGGGGTCTTGGTAAGTGAACCGCAGCGGCAGATTTTATGTTATTGAAGAGAGTTCAACCGAGAGACTTTGAACAACGGGTAGCCATCGTGTACCCGTTTCCTTATTTAGATAGTATACCGAGCTTATGTAACGCGGCCCGGCTACTATCACAGCATGGCTTCGGAGTGGATATTTTCACCCGAACCAGCCCTCACCTTGAAAAACCATCATTTGAGGAAAGACGCATTCAGGTATTCAGTCACCAGGACAAAGAAAGATTAGCTCAAAGCCTGGTACAATCTCTAACCAAGGAAGGCCCAAATAGCCATAAAACAACCAGACGACTGATACGCCGGCTAGTTGAAACTATTAAGCGGTTTATCCCGGCTGCCTGCTTACGCTTCTTATTAAGTCCCATGATAGTGGTAGACAGTGTCAGAGATAGTGTGATTATCTGGCGCCGCCATCGCCAATGCCCGTATCGGTGTTTTATTGGCATTGACGCCCACGGGCTGGTTCACGCCCGACAACTTTTAATGTTTATTAAAGTGCCTTTAGCCTACTGGTCGCTGGAGTTACTCCTTTCGCATGAACTACAGAGCCATACTGAGTTAGCCCTGAAGCATAAGGAAATCGCCTTAAGCAAAAAGGCCCCTTTTATTGTTATTCAGGATAAAGGCAGGGCGAGGTTGCTGGCCGGTAATAACGGCGTGCCTTTTCAAAAATTTGTCCTGGTTCCCAACGCGCCGCTGGGCCCGGTGCACCACCAGCGGCTGGACTACTGGCACCGGCGCTTCGGGCTGCCGCGACATAAAAAAGTCGTCATCCACGCCGGCAACATAGACGCTTGGACCGGTATTGCTGATATCGTAGCTTCGGTTACTAGCTGGCCGGAGGATTGGGTGCTGGTTGTGCATACCCGCTCCGATGCAAAACAATCGCGGGAGATTGAGGAACTGCGGCACCGGGCTGATTCGGAGAGGATATTCTTTTCCGTACACCCTGTACCCAGAGCCGAATATGATGACCTTATCGACAGCGCCGATATCGGGATTGCCTTTTATGTGCTGATGCCAGGTTCGGCTTCCACCCAGGAAAACATCCGTTCCATCGGGCTTTCCTCTGGCAAAGTTGCCTACTATTTGCGGTCAGGGTTGCCCATTATTATCAATCATACCACGTCCTTGCGCGACCTCATCAAAGATGGCGGTTGCGGGGTTATCGTCACCGGCGGGCAGGGAATTGGCCAGGCCCTTGAGGAAATTGCCCATCACTACGAAGAGTATAGGGCCAATGCCTACCGCTGTTTTGAAGAAAAGATGGATTTTACGGCTAGCTTCGAGCAAGTTATAGAGAGTATTGAAAGATTATGAAAAAGTTTTTATCAAGCCTGTATTTTGTGATAAAGAAATGCGCCATTCACCCTCTTTGTCGCGTCGGCAACAAGCTGTTGCGGCTTATGATGCGAACGGTGCTACCGCTGGCACTTAAAATCGGCCCCCCCTTAGTCGCTTGGCTAGCAACGAAGACAAAGGAAAACCTGCCGGTGCCTAACCTGGAAGGCGACCGCGAAGTAGAGTGGTCCTGGGTTTTATCACATTTAGGAACCGGGCCGGGTGATGTGCTGGACTTCGGCTGCGGGAATACCTTGCTTAGCTTTATCGCGGCGCGAAAGGGGTATGATGTCACGGCCATTGATTTGCAATCAATCCACTGGCCCTGCATACTGCCCAATATGCGCTTTATTCAAGGTGATATTCTCAAGACCCCCTTTCCCAAATCGAGCTTCAACTTTATCATCAATTGTTCCAGTATTGAGCATGTCGGCCTTTCCGGTCGCTACGGTGCTGATGAAAACCCCGAGGGTGATATCGCCGCCATGTCTCTCATGTATGAGCTATTACGGCCCGGCGGCGTCATGCTGCTGACTATTCCCGTCGGTCGCGACGCGGTGTTCGCGCCACTTCACCGCGTGTATGGCCGGGAAAGACTCCCCAAGCTTCTCAACCGGTGGATCATTGAAAAGAAGGAGTATTGGATTAAAGATGACCGGAATCGCTGGATTCCGGCTGACGAGTCGACAGCCCTTGATGTTGAATCCTCCAGATTATTTTATAACCTGGGTTGCTTCGTCCTGCGGCGGGGGGAAACCGGTTTATGACCGTGGTTTGAAGATACCATGCTGACGATATTTTCCACGCCAAAACCGTTTACCGGTAATATCAAACCGATACAGACCAATGCTATAAGGAGTTGGTCTGAGTTGCAGCCTTCGTGTGAAATCATCCTCTTCGGCAATGAAGACGGCACTGCTGAGATAGCTGCCGAATTGGGTATAAAACAAGTTACTGCCGTGGAACGTAACGAGTACGGTACTCCCCTGATTAGCTCGATGTTTAAAATAGCCCAGGAAATGGCCGGTAATGAACTTGTATGCTACGTCAATGCCGACATTATCCTGATGAGCGATTTCATGCAGGCGATACGCCAGGTCCGGATAAAGCCCTTTCTGATGGTGGGACAGCGCCGGGATATCGACCTCAATGAGACGCTGGACTGCCAGAAAGCCGACTGGGAAGCAAAGCTGAAAATCAGAGTTGATAACGAAGGCAGGCTTCACGGCGTCACCGGCATTGATTATTTTGTTTTTACCAAAGGACTTTATAACAACATGCCGCCGCTGGCCGTAGGGCGGCCGGGGTGGGATAACTGGCTGATTTACCATACCCGCTTCCGTAAAATTCCGGTAATCGATGCTACTGCAATGATAACAGCCGTTCACCAGAATCACGGCCATGCCGACCATCCCGGCGGGGAAAAGGGATTCTGGGAAGGGCCGGAGGCAAAACGAAACGTGGAGCTTGCCGGCGGCAGAGACCATGCCTTTCATATCGGCTT
>DATLAD010000169.1:0-7721 GCA_035527575.1 Dehalococcoidales bacterium | reverse complement strand
TCGAGCGAGATTTTTTCTCCCCAGATTTCTATCTCCGAAGGCGTTTTGCGCGAGGTCTTGCCCTTGCCCCCGGCGACGAACAGGCCCAGGTCGCGTTCCATTCCCTTTAAGCCTTCTTTCAGGGCACCGCAGAGGGTAGTGGTCACGCCGCTCGAATGCCAGTCGAAGCCCAGGACACAGCCGAAAGCCTGGAACCAGTAGGGGTGGGACAACCGCCTCAGCATCTCTTCCGGGCCGTACTCGGAGACGATGGCGATGGTGATTTCACGGGCGAGCGGCACCATGCGGTCGAACAGCCATTTAGGCGCCTTGCCGTGGTGCAGGGGCAGGTTGGCTATGCCGGTACGCCTGGGGCCGGACATTGAATTGGCGCCTCCTTATATTACGAAGCGCAGGTGCTGCAATTACCGGAGCTGCAGCTGGAGCAGGAACTGCCACCGGCGCCGGGTACCGTCTTGGGCACACCGCCCAGGCTGGCACTGAATGCGGAGAAGACAGACATTTTACGCCGGGCGGGCTTATGGCATTCGGGGCAGTCCGCCGGCTTATCGGACTGACTCAGAGGGCGCAGTTGCTCAAACCTGGTATCGCATTCCGAACAAACATACTCGTATATCGGCATGATATTTCTCCTGTTCATAGTTTAGCGCGTTTCGGCTATGAGGTCAAGAAGTATTGCCAGTCGGGAGAGCAGGGTGTAGGATAGAGTATACATCTCCCTGGAGGTGAGCTTTGATACACAAAATTGAAATAAAAACATCTTCACAGGTGGAGTTTCAGGAGATTACCGTTAAGGTTCGGGATATCGTGGCGGAAAGCGGAATTAAGAGCGGGGTTTGCTACGTTTTCGTGCCGCATACCACGGCGGGGGTTATGGTCAACGAGCACGCCGACCCCAGCGTTGTCGAAGATATTGCGGCGCAGCTTGACGTGATGGTGCCCCGGCATAAAAGCTACCGCCACCTGGAAGGGAACTCGCCGGCGCACATCAAGGCTGCGATTGTCGGCGACTCCGAGACGTTGTTCATCGAGGACGGGAAGCTGGTGCTGGGGACATGGCAGGGCGTCTTCTTCTGCGAGTTCGACGGGCCGAGAAATCGGAACGTGATGGTCAGGATTGTGCCGGATAACGGCAATCACAAAACGCGTTAAGAACGTCACGGATATGTCACAGACGGCAAACGTAACGAAGGGGGAAAAAGAGCCTGAATAGACAACTACTCTTTGCTGGTCCCGCTTTTCATGAAGAACAGCAGCGGCAGACCCAGGGCGGCCAGCCCCGCCCAGAAGATGAACGGCAGACCCTGGCTGATGGCTTCCAGACTGTTACCCAGGGGAGGGGCCGCGAAAGCGCCCAGCATGGCGATAGTGTTCGCCAGGCCGGTGGCGGTGCCGCCGTAGGTGCTGCCGACGCCCTTCATCTCGAAGATGATTACATTGAAGAGCGGGCCCGAACCGCTCCGCAGAAATCCCCCTATGACGAGTATTATCCATACTCCGAGAGTGTTTACCAGCGGCAACAGGGCCAGGCTGACGGCCAGCGAGGCGACGGATATAAAGAGTACACCCTTCCGGCTCTTGAGCTTGTCTGATAAAAGCACCAGGGGAATGACGCCGATGGAGGTGACACCGCTGAGGACGGTCATGGCACCATCGGCGCTGGCAGGAGTCCATCCTATATTGCGCAGATAGACGGGCAGGTACCCGATAAACCCCATGCTGGCTCCCCAGTTGCTCAGCGTGATAATCCCGATAAGCCATACTTCTTTCATACGGGCCACGTGTGACAACGCCTGTCGGAAAGGCACCTTGTTAGCAATCGTGTCCGGTAGCTCGCTGATGTCGGGTTCCCTGGCGGTGAAGAGCCACAGCAAACCCAGTAGAACAGACGGTGCGCCGTAAAGGAACATGACGTTTCGCCAGCCGCCGAGCAAAGGCGAAAATACCGTGGCGCTGAACATCGTGGCTACCATGGCACCGATAGACCAGGCCACGTGGATAAGGCCGTTGGCTAACCCCAGCCGCCGCCCGCTGAACCATTCTGCGGTGACCTTGGGAACGATGCTCGGCATGGCGGCCGCCATAAGCCCGAATAAGAACATGGCGCTTGCCATGGTTACGAAGTCGATAGAAAATCCCCTGAGAGCGCCGAATACCCCGGCCAGGATACAGGCTATCGTCAGGGTGCGTTTAACGCCGAAGCGGTCGGCGAGCAAGCCTCCCGGCAAGCCGATGAAGACACCGGCCAGCGGGTCCATCCCCCAGACCGCCCCGATGGCCACCATGCTCAAACCCAGGTCATCAGATATCTGTTTGAAGAGGACGGGCATACATAACCTGGCTGAGCCGGTGACGACCCCGTAGGTCAGCATGGTGAGTGCCAGAATATACCACCTGTAATTTGGGCTATGTTTTTCAATCATCTTCGGGTTCCGGTTATCTTGAGAAACGCTTTATTGAGTATCAAATCGGTCTGGAGCGGCCATCGTCGTGTCAGAACGGCGCTGGGGATTGCTCCCGGCCAGTTTTTTGTTCTATTAAAGGCCCTGCAGAAATCCTATCATTTTTTATATGATGGGGGCAATCGGTCTCGCTTGGCGATACATGGAAGCTCTATGCTATAATTGGTTTCAAATGACAATTGCAATAACCGGCGCAAGCGGACATCTTGGTGCTAACCTGATTCGCGCTTTGATTGATAAAGGCCGCCCCACGCGCTGCCTGGTCCACGTCCATTGCCAGGCTCTCGACGGACTGGATACCGAAGTTGTGCGCGGGGATATCCGCGATACCGATTCCCTGTGCCGGGCGTTCGAGGGGGCGGATGTCGTCTATCACCTCGCCGCCTGTATTTCGCTATCGATGAAAGACTGGTCCGTGCTGGAGTCGGTCAACGTTGCCGGCACCCGGAATGTGGTCGAGGCATGCCTGCGTACCGGCGTGCGCCGTCTTATCCATTTCAGCTCCATACATGCGCTGGTGCAGGAGCCGTTTTCCATCCCGGTTGACGAGTCCCGTCCCCTGTCAGAGTCCCGGCATTACCCTCCGTACGACCGCTCCAAGGCGGCCGCCGAGATAGAGGTGAGGCGGGGAATAGAGAAAGGGCTGGACGCCGTCATCATCTATCCTACGGCGATTATCGGGCCGCATGATTACCAGCCTTCGTATTTCGGCGAAGCCCTGCTGTCGCTGGCGCAGCGCCGACTGCCGGCCCTGGTTACGGGCGGGTTCGACTGGGTGGATGTCCGCGACGTGGTGGCGGGAGCGATGCTGGCCGAGGAAAAGGCGCCGGCGGGCGCCAGGTATCTTCTCTCCGGACACTGGCTATCGATGTGCGATATCGCTGCCATGGTGGCCGAAATTACCGGCGTGCCCACCACCAGGTTCGTTGTCCCTCTCTGGCTGGCCCATATCGGCGCTCCGTTCATTCAGGCCTTAAGTCGCCTGAACGGGAAGCGCCCGCTCTATACCGGGGTTTCCCTGAGGGCGCTAAAGAGCAACCGGCACATCAGCCACGAGAGAGCCACCCGCGAACTCGGCTACCAGCCGCGCCCGTTCCGCGAAACATTAGTCGATACCCTGCGCTGGTTCGAAGAGAATGGACAGTTTAACCGCCCTATAAGTGTGAAAACCGGAGAGTCCGGGTGAAAGAACTGACGGTTTACAACGGTCTGCTGGTGGGGTGGTTCGTGCTGGCGGTGGTGGTATTCGCGGCATTGTTCTTCGTGGCCGCCCCGTATGGACGCCATGTCCGCAAGGGCTGGGGTTACACCATCGGCAATAAGCTGGGCTGGGTGCTCATGGAGGCCCCGGCGCCGGTTGCTTTTGCCGCGTGTTTCCTGCTGGGTGGCAACGGTATTACCACGGCAACACTGGCCTTCCTGTTTCTCTGGGAAGCTCATTACCTGCACCGCGCTTTCATTTACCCCTTCAGCCTGCGCGGCGCGGCCCGGCGCATGCCGGTAGTGGTTATGAGCTTCGGGTTTCTTTTTAATGTCATGAACGGCTATCTCAACGGACGCTATATCTTCAGTTTTTCCGGGGGCTACGGCAGCAGCTGGCTGTCCGACCCGCGTTTTATCGCCGGCACGGCGCTTTTCATTATCGGGTTTGTTATCAACCGGCAGGCGGATATGGTTTTACGCGAACTGCGGAAGTCCGGTGAATCGGGCTATAAAATATCGAATAGTCGATTTTACCGCTGGGTGTCCTGTCCCAATTACCTCGGGGAGATAACCATCTGGCTCGGGTGGGCGATAGCGACCTGGTCTCTGCCGGGTTTAGTCTTCGCTTTCTGGACGGTAGCCAACCTGTTGCCCAGAGCCAGGGCCCACCATGCCTGGTACCGGGAG
This sequence comes from Dehalococcoidales bacterium, assembly GCA_035527575.1. Classification (GTDB taxonomy): domain Bacteria; phylum Chloroflexota; class Dehalococcoidia; order Dehalococcoidales; family RBG-16-60-22; genus JAFGPF01. Next base: position 3,369 of record DATLAD010000169.1, on the reverse strand, counting down.
ACTTTCCCCGATTACCCGCCGGAGCGCAAGGCCCTGGTGCCGGGGTTGTGGTGAGGGTTTACGTCTTTAGAGAAAACGACCTCCGAGTTCTAAGTGATGCCGCGCCTCAGCTTTAAAACCTGTTCCTCAGGGAACCTGGTGCGGGTCCCGTGCGCCGGGTGGCCGGACATGTCGCCTACCGACCTTGTGTACTGGGGCGCATCGCAAATCTGCATGAACAGGATGGGCTTGCCGACTCTCCGGTAGTTTATAGGGCAGTGTACCAGTCCTTTGGGGACATACACAACCGCAGTCGTATCGATGACGTGCTTTTCGCCTTCCTTGCCGAGGAAAACCTCGACCTCCGCATCGAACTCGAAGAAGTTCAGCGGGTTGCCTCCCCAGAAGAGCAGTAGCTGGTCGTACTCATGCGCATGGGGCTGGGGGTTCATCGTGGTGGGTGCCGCAATGCCGATCATCGTTATTTCGTTGGGGAAGCCGGGGAATCTGGCCGCAACACAGCCCTCCTCGGTGCAGATATGAAAGGTTGGTATTCCCGACGTGCTCTGGTGCAGGGGTTCCCGTATCACATATTCTCCGTATTTTGTTGCTGCCATATTATTGCCATCTCCTTCTTCAGTTTCCTTCAGGGTGAAGACCGATGTAAGTGAATATAAGGATAGCCTATTGCCTGGAATATGGCAAACGGAAGGATATGATAACGTTCCCGGATTATCCGCCGGAGCAATCAGTTCGTGAGCGGTTTCACCATAATCAGGGAGGCCGCCTCTCTACCGATGGCCCTGGTGGCATTATTGACCTCGATGGTCAGAGTGCCGTCGTAGGGGGCTTTTTCGAGGACTTTTACCGCGGCACCCGGGGTCAGCTCAAGGCCGGTCAGGTAGCGCAGGAACTCCGGATTGCGTTCGATGATAACGTTGGTTACTTTAGCCGATTGCCCGGTTTCAAGGTTAGCCATGGTGATGCCGGTGCTGGCGGTACGTTTGAGGTTCTTTTTCGGTATCGGACTACCGTGGGGGCATACAGCCGGATTATTCATAAACTCGGCAAGCTTATCCGCCACCAGGTCGTTCGTGGCATGTTCCAGGCTGCAGGCATGATTGTAGACATCCTCCCAGCCGATTCCCAGGTAGCGATTAAGGAATACCTCCCAGAGCCGGTGCCGCCGGGTCAGCTTCAGGAAACGCTGCCGGCCTTCGTCGGTCAGGCTGGCGCCGCCGTAAGGCGTATGCTCCACCAGGCTTTTTTCCGAGAGTCGGCGCAGCATCTCGCTTACGGAGGCCAGCGACAGCCCCATGTTCTGCGCTATCGACGAGGTGCTGACCGGGCTTTCCCGCTCTTCCAGCGCGCCGATTGTTTCAAGGTATTCTTCTATCGTCCGCTGACTCAAAATTTTCTCCCGGACTTCTATCTAAAATAATTTTAGCGCAAATATTAGGGTATGTCAAGTCTAAACAAAGGAATATCTAATAATAATATTAGGCTACCCTTGACTTTTACGAGACGCTCCTGCTATAATTAATGTCTGCGGAGGGTCATAACATATGGGTGTCAAACCGTTGAGCGAGCTTGAGCCCGCCGAGAAGGGCATAATTGTCAGGGTGGGTGGTAAAGGGGAGATACGTCATCGTCTGCTTGATATGGGTGTGGTTACCGGGGCGGTAGTCGAGGTTGAGAGAGTTGCACCGCTGGGCGACCCCGTGCAGATAAAGGTCAAGGGATACGACCTTGCCCTGCGCAAAGAGGAAGCCGAAAATATCCAGGTGGAGCTGACCGAAACTCTACTGGCGAGAGTGGCGTCCGGTGATAGAGTCATCGTTCTGGCGTTAAGGGCCGGCTGGGGCCTGCAGCGCCGACTGGTCGACCTGGGTCTTACACCCGGAGTAGAAGTTAAGGTTATCAGCAGGGGGCGGCCCGGCCAGGTAGTCCTGGATGTCCGCGGCTCCCGATTAGCCCTGGGACATGGCGTCGCCGGTAAAATAATTGTCAGGCCGGCGGGGGTAGTGGCCAGTGAGTAAAAAAGAGATTACCCTCGCCCTGGCCGGAAATCCAAATTCCGGAAAGACCACCGTATTCAATAATCTTACCGGTGCCCGGCAGCACGTGGGCAACTGGCCGGGGGTAACGGTGGAGAAAAAAGAAGGCTTCTGCAGCTCACAGGGCCATCGTATCCGTGTGGTCGACCTCCCCGGTGTTTACAGCCTGACGGCTTACTCGCTGGATGAGGTCATTGCCCGCGACTATATCGTGGATGAGAAACCCGATGTCGTGGTGGATGTTGTCGATGCTTCGAGCCTGGAGCGCAACCTCTATCTCACCGTGCAGTTGCTTGAGATGCAGGCTAAACCGGTCATCGCCCTCAACATGATGGATGTGGCCGAATCAAGGGGATACCAGATTGACATAAAAGAGCTATCCCGTCTTCTGGGTGCGCCGGTGGTGCCTATGGTGGCCGCCCGGAACCAGGGGACGAGGGAATTACTGGAGACCGTTGTTGGCGTGGCCGCAGGCGATATCCAGGTAAGCGGCATTAATATACAGTACGGTCACGATGTTGAGGCGGAAATCGGTAAGCTGGAAAAGCTTATCTCCGGCAATTCGCTGGCGCAAAGCTACTCTCCGAGGTGGCTGGCGGTCAAGCTGCTGGAAGATGACCGGGAGATAATCGAGAAAGTCAGGCAGGCCTGAGTTGGACAATGCGGAGATAATTCGGGCGAAAGATGAAAGTCTCGACCATTTGAGGAAGGTCCACGGCGATGATGCCGAAACCTTGATTGCCGATGCCAGGTACGGCTTCATCAGCGGGCTGGTGAAAGATGTCCTTAAGAAGCCCGCCGTCGAGAAGGAAACGGCTACGGACCGGATTGACCGGTTCATACTTAACCGGTGGCTGGGTATTCCTATCTTCCTGGCGATTCTCTACGGGGTATTTCAATTTACCTTCGTTGTTTCCGGGCCTTTAATAAACTGGATTAACGCGGGTTTGGGCTGGCTGGCCGGGCAGACTTCGGGTATATCTCCCGCCTGGCTGGGCTCGCTCGTGGGCGATGGAATCATTGGCGGCGTGGGAGCGGTGCTGTCTTTTATCCCCATAATTTTCCTGCTCTATATCGCCCTTTCTATCCTGGAAGATACCGGCTACCTGTCACGGGCGGCCTTCGTCATGGACCGGTTGATGCATAAAATCGGCCTGCACGGGCGTTCCTTCGTTACTCTGATGCTGGGCTTCGGGTGCAGCGTCGCGGCCATCATGTCGAGTCGCACTATTGATAATCCCCGGGACAGGCTGGCTACCATTCTGGTGACGCCGCTGATGTCCTGCGGTGGCCGATTGCCCGTTTACGCGCTTTTGGCGGCCGCCTTTTTCAC
>DATLAD010000168.1:0-11749 GCA_035527575.1 Dehalococcoidales bacterium | reverse complement strand
ATTCAGGGCATCGAGAAGCTGGGTGAAGTCGTGCCCGTCAACATCGGTGACGTGCCACCCGAAAGCCGCCCACTTTTTATTCAGGGGGTCGACGTTCATGATGTCGCGGTTAAAGCCGCTCAGCTGCAGGCCGTTGTTGTCCACGATGGCCGTCAGGTTGTCCAGCTTATACTGGGCGGCGGCCATGGCGGCTTCCCAGATCTGACCCTCGTCGCACTCGCCGTCGCTGAGCAGGGCATAGACGCGGTAGGTCCGGGCGTTCAACCGGCCCGCCAGCCCCGTGCCGACGGCGAAGGACAGCCCCTGCCCCAGGCTCCCCGACGACATTTCCACGCCGGGTGTGGCGGTGCGGTCGGCGTGTCCCTGCAAACGACTGTCGAGTTGCCGCAGTGTGTCCAGTTCGGCCACGGGGAAGTAGCCGCACTCCGCCAGGACGGAATAGAGCAGGGGGGCGGCATGCCCCTTGCTCAGGATGAACCTGTCCCTGTCCTGCCAATGCGGGTCGGAGGGCTTGTGTCGCATTATCTTCCAGAAGAGCGCCGCGGCAATCTCCACGGCGGATAACGAACCGCCGGGATGGCCGCTGCCGGCCCTGGCAATCATCGTGACGATGTGGCGGCGCAGCCTTTTCGCGACTTCCTTGAGGTCCTCGTTTGAAGAAAAAACCCCGGCTTTTATATTATCAGCCGAGGCCTTCGATGGTGAATTCTTGGAATCAGACGGCGTCATCACAGTGTCTACATTATACTATAGCGGGAAATGCCAAGTCCACATATTATGTTTGATTTTTACGCCTGAATATGTTTAAATTAACAGGATGAAGGGGGAAAACATATGAAAGAACTGAAATTGAATGCAGCCAGGAGAGATGTGCTCGGGAAGAGGAACCGGTTTTTACGTCGCCAGGGAATAACGCCGGCCCATCTCTTCGGACATAGCTTAGAATCGCAGGCCCTGCAGTGTGATACTGTCGAGCTTAAGAAGATTATCACTCGCGCGGGAGAGACACGCCTCATCAGCCTGGAGGTCGAAGGAGATAATGAGCCGAAAAGCGTGTTCCTCCGCGAAGTCCAGCGTGATGCCTTCGGCATACAGTTACTGCATGTCGATTTTTACCAGGTGAGAATGGAAGAAAAGATGGAGGTGGATGTGCCCATTGTCCTGGTGGGCGAAGCCCCGGCAATGAAGGGGAAGGGGCGCATGCTGTCCCACGGTATCACCGAACTGAGCATCGAATGTCTGCCCGCTAAAGTCCCGCCGCAGATAGAAGTGGATATAAGTGTACTGGAAGAACTGGAGCAGTCCATTCAGGTCAAGGATATTATCCTCGACCCGGATATTACCGTTCATGCCGACCCTGAGCAGCTGGTAGTAAAGGTTACGGAAGTCCAGGTTGTGGCGGAGGAAGAGGTAGTAGTAGCCGAGGAAGAAGGGGCTGAAGTAGAGGCTGAGGCCGAAGCCGGCGCCAAGGCTGAAGGAGCGCCGGAGAAACCTTCGGCTGGAGCGGCTTCCGGCAAAAAAGAATAGCCTGCACTGGCCGATTGTAGCTGCCGGCTTGTGGTTTGATGATGATTATTGATTTCCACACGCATGTGCTGTCGCCACGGATAAAGGAGAACCGCAGCCATCATGTGGAAAGAGATATTGCCTTCGCCCAGATATACTCCGGTGAAAAGGTAAAAATCGCCACCGCTGAAGACCTCATCGAGAGCATGGACCGGGATGGGGTCGATGTTTCCGTTATCGTCAATTACGGCTGGAGCACGCACGAGCTGTGTGTAGAGACCAACGACTATATCCTGGAGTCTCTCGCCCGCTACCCGAAGCGCTTAATCGGGTTCTGCGCCGTGAGTTCCTATGATGACGATGCTTCCCTGGCAGAAATCGAGCGCTGCTTCAGAGCGGGGGTAAAGGGTGTTGGTGAACTCAGGCCCGATATGCAGTCGGACGACTTTACCAGTAAAGAGGCCATGAAGCCTTTTACGGACCTGCTCCGGAAACACAGCCTGCTTCTGATGACACATTCCTCCGAGCCGGTGGGGCATATCTATCCCGGCAAGGGGGCAGCCACACCTGAATTATTATACAAATTCATTGCTCACTTTCCCGATTTACCCGTAGTCTGCGCCCACTGGGGCGGCGGCCTGCCTTTCTATACCCTGATGCCGGAGGTACGGCAGGCGCTGGAAAACGTATATTTCGATACCGCCATATCGCCTTTCCTCTATCGTTCTGAGATATACCGCCAGGTAACCCAGCTTGTCGGCGCCGACAGGATACTCTTCGGCAGCGATTACCCCGTAATAACGCAGAGTCGGCTTCTCAATGAGATTAATAACGCAGGCCTGCCGGAAGAAGAGAGAAATTTGATTTTATCCGGTAATGCGCGCCGGTTGCTAGGCATATAGCTTGGAAAATGGAACAGATACGCTCGTTTATTGCCATCGAACTCTCCGGGGAAGTAAAGCAGGCGCTTGCCCGACTTCAGGGCACGCTGAAATCCGGGAGCCGGACTCCGGTAAGGTGGGTTGACCCGAACAGCATTCACCTGACGCTCAAGTTCCTCGGGAACATCAATGCAGATATGACCGGCAGGATAACCGCGGCCATGGAAGAGGCTGCCCGCGGTGTGCACCCGTTCCGAATCGAGATAAGCGGACTCGGCGTATTCCCCAACCCGGGGCGTGTCCAGATAGTCTGGGTGGGACTGACCGGGGAGGTCGAAAGGCTCGGCCAGCTTCAAAAACGCATCGAGGCCGGTCTGGTCCCCCTGGGATTTGCCGCGGAGTCGCGCTCTTTCACACCCCATCTCACCATCGGGCGTGTCCGCGACCAGGCCACGACTTACGAACGGCAGGACCTCGGCCGACTTATCGAGGGTATGTCTTTTGATGCCGGCTGTAAGCTGGATGTAGAATCGGTTAACCTGATGAAAAGCCAGCTGACCAGGGAAGGCCCTATTTACAGTCGGCTCGGCTCGGTAATGTTGAAATAGGGGCTGCTGCCTGTCTTAGACTCCCTCGCCATACTCAAATCTTTACTAAATATTTATTCGCAGGCGATTGAAATTAATATCTTGTTTAGCATCCGCCATTTACAATGAACGCAGTAACAGAGCGAAGTGGCAGGAGGCGTAATGTGACTATTCCTAAAGAAAGCATACTGCTGGTTGATGACGAGGAATCTATCAGGTGTATTTTGACCAAGGGACTGGAGATGCGCGGCTATCTCTGCGATGAAGCCGAGAACGGCGAGCAGGCTTTAGCGAAGCTGAAAGTAAAACCCTCCGACATTGTCATCCTGGATATAAATATGCCCGGCAGGCTGGGCAGCGAGGTGTTGCCGGATATCACGTTGCGGTTCCCGGAGACGGCTGTCATTATGGCCAGCGGTGTTACCGATAATAAAGTAATCGCACAGTGCATAAAGGACGGTGCCCAGGACTACATCAGCAAGCCGTTTCGGTTCGAGCAGGTCCTGCAGAGCATCAACGGGACCCTGGATAAACGCCGGGTGGCGCTGGAGATACAGCGGTATTTTCAGGACATGGGAAAGAAATCCGGCGATCAGTTAGAACCCAGGAAGCTTTTTCTCGGTGCTATAGAAACTCTCGTTAATACTCTGGAATCCTGTGACAGCTATACCAATGGCCATTCCCAGGCGGTGGCCGAGATTGCCGCCGATGTAGGCAAACAGATGAAGCTTTCACCGGAGGAAATAGAAGACCTGCACTGGGCGGCCCTGCTCCATGACGTCGGCAAAATAGCCATAGACCCGAATATTCTCAACAAGCCCAGTGAACTGACCTCCAGCGAGTACCGGCACATCATGACCCACGCGGTTATCGGCCCCAGCCTCGTCAAGCCGTTCGTCAACGATAACGTGGTCCAGATTATATCGCACCACCATGACCATTATGACGGCGGCGGGCTGGACCAGGTCATCCGCGGCAAAGATATCCCTCTGGGGGCCAGGATTGTGGCGGTGGCTGATGCCTACCAGGCCATGATTTCCGACCGCCCTTACCGGCGTGCCCTTTCTACCCTTGACGCGATAGAGGAAATGCTGTGGTACAGCGGCTCCCAGTTCGACCCCATCGTGGCCAATATACTTATCAATACCATCCGGCAGAAGCAGTTGCAGAGCCGATATGTAAATTAACGTTTTTCGGCTTGCATAGACTAAGCTTAGTTAACATAAAGGGGCGGATAGCTTGAGTTCCGCCCCTTTTTATATTTATTCCGGCAATATAATCTTCAGTCAGGTGTGGTTAAGAACGTCCTCAAGGACACTTGTCAACTGCGGCTGTTTTAGGGTATACTTATTCGGTTATTCATATTTTCGGTTGGGAGGAGGACCCCATGGAACAGATCGATTTCCCCAAGTGTCAGAAATGCAATTCAGGCGACCTTGTGCCACTGTCCGATTTCGGTAGTCAGGGGGCATCTATCACCTATAAAGCCTGGGTTTGTACTAATCCTGATTGCGGATTTAACCTTAAAATCAGGAATGGTGATGTTTATCTTAACGAGCCCATCATGAGCGGCTCGCTCCATAACTCCCGCTCTCGATAAGATAGAAGGAGTCACCTTTACAATAGCAAATTGCGGATGGCAAACGTGCTTCCTCCGTTAACCACACTCAAGAGGGTAGCACTTGACCTGCTTTTCCCACAGTGGTGTATCGGCTGCGGCAGGGAGGGTGGCTATATCTGCGGCTCATGTCGCCGGACGCTATCGGTGATTTCCCCTCCGATTTGCCCCGGGTGCGGGCGTACCCAATCTCAGGGAATGCTTTGTACCCAATGTGCCGACCGTCAGGCTGAGATAGACGGCGTTCGTTCCCCCTTTTTATTCAACGGCGTGATACGCCGGGCTGTTCATGAATTGAAGTACCGCAACCTCAGAGCGCTGGCGTCACCACTGGCCGAATTGCTGCACGATTATCTTGTGGAGAACCAGGTGCCGGGTGATGTGCTGGTGCCGGTGCCGCTGCACCGGAGAAGATACAGGGAGCGCGGCTACAATCAGTCAGCCCTGCTGGCACGGGAGCTGGGCCGGCTCAGCGGCCTGCCGGTGGTGGAGAATTGTCTCGTTCGTAGCAGCTACGCGCCGCCTCAGGTAAGGTCGGCAAGTGTCGGCGAGCGGCATGATAATGTTGCCGGTGCTTTCGCCTGCCGCGACGGGCGATTACGAGGCAGGCAGGTGATTTTAATAGATGATGTATCTACCTCCGGGGCAACTCTCGATACCTGCGCCGGGGTGCTCAAATCCGCCGGGGCCGAGACGGTATGGGGGCTGGTGCTGGCACTGGAACTGTAAAAGGACACGGTAAGGTAAATAATTGCTGTCAGGAGCGTGGAAAGATGGAACTGCAAATAGCCGGGACCAACATAGAGATAACACCGGAAGCGCAGCGCTACGTTGAGCGTAAACTGAGTAAAATCAACAGGCACATTCCGGATATTATCGACACCAAGGTGGAGATTTCCGAGGAACAGACGAAGTCCCCGCAGGAGCGCTACCTGGTGCGGGTAACCGTCAACAGCGGCGTCAGCGGTTCTGTCTTTCACGGCGAAGAGCGGGCCGAAGACCTGTTTAAAGCCATCGACAAGGTTGTCGCCATCATCACCCGGCAGCTCGAAAAGCGCAAGGGCAAGCTTTATGACAAGGGCAGGGGTAACCCGCTGGCCAGGGGCAAGTTTAACCAGACGGAGCGGCCGCAGGATGAGAGGAAGGTTGTCAAGACCAAGCGTTTCGTCGTCGAGCCGATGTCCCTGGAAGAGGCAATCGACCGGATGGAAGAGTTGGGCCACAACTTCTTCCTGTTCTTCGACGCCGATGCCGACGGGGTCCGGCTTTTATACCGGCGGAATGACGGCAATTACGGCCTCATCGAGCCGGAGTTCCGCTAAGCGATGTTGACAGTTTAAATGTAAGGTATATACTGTAATTGAAGGTACTGTTAAACATATGGCAGTGAAACATAAGAATCTATACCTGTATCTGGCCCTGGCCTGTTTTGTGGGGATTATCCTCATCTTCATCTTCGACGGCTACATGGGGCTTTATGATACGCTCACCGTCAAGTCCGGAGAATATTCGGACCAGAAAATAGAAGCCGACCAGTGGACGCAGCGTTACGCGGATTTTTCAACAGCGGTTAACTGGGGTGAGAAGGCTTTCTTCTACTACGAGGTGGATAACCGGCGTTTCTCAAGCTACACGGCTGATATCGAAGTATCCGTGTGGCACAGCATGGAGAAAGTAAGCGATATACTGGTACAGACGATATCGGTAAACTCATTTGATAAAGAGCAGGTGGAGTGGGTTGTGGATGCTGCAGATCTGGTGCCTGCCGATGCTATTCCATCACAGGGGTACGAGTTTACGTTATATATTAAAAGAGGCGATATTGAACGCCGGTTTGTTGTCTACGTAAGACCGGTCGATTCCTCGATAAAGGTTGTACCGGCACCGCCAAGATAAACTTAACTGGGTAAGATATATGAAACTGGAATATGTGTTATACGGATTCGGGATTCTGTTCTGCATCGCGGGTGTGGGCTACCTGGCGGCGGAGTATGTCAAGTACCTCTCCGATATCGGCAAGATAGGCTCCCTGCTCCTGACGGTGGGGCTTTTCGGCTTCCTGGGTAAATACTTTGAAGGACTGGGGTGGTAGCTAGATGGCAGTAGTAGTGACAGTAGCGGTACTGGCGGCGCTGGGTTTCATCGGCTGGCTCATAGCCCGGGCGGTCAAAGGCAGGTCGGTCAAGGCACACTTCATCAGCTACGGCGTGGCGGTCATTGCGGGTATATTCACCTATGCCTATTTCCTTAGCATGGACTTCCCGCAGCTCATCAAGATTGTGGCCAGCATCATCCTCGGCATTATCCTGATAGTCGCCGCCGCTCTTTACCAGCGGCGCGCCGCGGGCAGGTCTTCAAAGTCCTCCCGATAGTTCCGGGCATGACTCAAGAATTGTTTTACGCTGTCTTCGATACCGCTGCCGGCTGGGTGGGACTCCTGGGCTCGACCAGAGGATTACTGCGTATCACATTACCTCAAAGTTCGGAGCGGGAAGCCCTGCGTTTACCTGGAGATAAATTGAACCCTGCTACTTTATCACCTGATCGTTTTAAAGATATTATTGAGCGTTTACGGGCTTACTTTGACGGTCATAGCGTGGACTTTCCGGACAGATTGGATTTCTCCGGGGCCACGCCTTTTCAGCACTCGGTCTGGCAGGCAGCCAGGCTCATCCCCTATGGCGAGACGCGCAGCTACGCATGGGTGGCCGGGCAAATCGGGAAGCCTGATGCAGCCAGGGCCGTGGGGCAGGCGCTGGGCAGGAATCCGTTGCCGATTATTATCCCCTGTCACCGCGTGCTGGCCGCTGACGGCGGACTCGGGGGCTTCAGCGGGGGGATTAAAGTCAAGAGGTTCCTGCTTTCCCTGGAAGGTGCATCTATTACCGGATAACCGGATGACGCCAGACTAATATTCAAGTTTATCGCTGGATTCTCTGGCTTTGTAGAGCCTTTTTCTGGCTTCGGCGGTGCCCCTCAGCATAAGGTTCAGGAAGTCCGTCTCGTATTCCTCTATTAATCCTTCACCGGCAAAGCTGTAGTACCGGCTGTCGCCGATGATGATATGGTCTAGCACTTTAAGTCGCATGATTCTGCCGGCGTAGACCAGCTCCCGGGTCAGCCCTTTGTCGCTCTGGCTCGGCCCGGGGTTTCCCGAGGGGTGGTTGTGGACGAAAATCAGGGCGGCGGCGTTGCTTTTAATCGCCCCTTCGATAACCTCGCGGGGAGAGACGGAGCTGCTGTTTACCGTGCCTGACGAGAGGTCAACGGTATCGATAATCTGGTTCTGGCTGTTCAGGTAAACTACCTTGAAGACCTCTTTTTTAAGGCCGCGCATGGAGTGGTAAAGATAGTCGAAGACCTCCTGGGATGACTTATAAAAGGGTTTATCCAGTATTTTTGCCTTAAGGAACTCACGGGCGACTTCCTGCACCAGTTTGATGCCGAAGGCGCTGTGAGCGCCGATGCCTTCTATCTTTTGCAGCTCTTCGACGGGGGCTTCCAGGACGCCGCGGAGTGTCTGGAACTTTTTGATAGCTTCCTTGGCGGGCAGCTTGCAGTCCCGGCGCGGCGTGCCCAGGCTCAACAGCAGTTCCACGATTTCATAGTCGTGGAAGCCGGCCACCCCCGACTTCAGGAACTTTTCCCGCAGTCGCTTACGGTGGCCCTTATGCGTATCTTCCGAAGACTGTTCTGTTTTTCCCATTTGTGTAATCCGTGCCTTGGCAATATTCTAGCACTAAGATACAATAGTTGCTAGAGTTTTTTAACTACCTCTCCCCCTCTCCTTCAAAGGAGGGGGGGAGTAAAAAGAAAGAGGGGCTTTGCCCCCTCTTAAACTCCCCATCACTTCATTTTTAGTCCGCATTCTCTATTCTGAACCGGTCCTCTCCCACCAGCTCCACCAGTCGCTGCTTGAGCTCCGGGCAGTAACCGGATTTTATATTGGGTAGTCTGAGGTGGATGGCTTCGCCACCGTTCACTACGTTTAATTTCACCTCGTCCAGCCCCGGGAAGGCTTTCAGGGCGGCTATAATTTTATTGAGACGGGCGATATCACCTTCTTCATCGGTGGTCTGGCTGATATCGATTATCAGTCGGTATCTTTCTACAGGAGGAGGGGTGGTGGGGGGAGCTTTCGCTGCCGGGGCCTTAACCGCTGCGGGTTCGGGCGCGGGGGCCGACTCCTTCCCGTCGCCGGGCGGCTCGTAATAGTTAACGCTATCACAGATAACGCTTACCTCATCGTCCCTGGCCCGCACTTTGCCTTTTATCACGAGTTCGTTGCCTTCTTTCCAGTATTCTTCGGTCTGATTGTATACCTGGGGCCAGGCGATAACTTCAAGCTGCCCGCTGACGTCCTCGAGAACAACGATGGCAAAAGCCTCGTTTTTCTTGGTAAAGGAGTAGCGTGCCGATATCACGCGTCCGGCGGTGACGATAACCTGTTTATCCAGTTCGGCGTCTATATTGCCGCAAAATACAGCGTTGCCGTGCTTTGCGCTGAATACCGGACTGAACGGCTTCTCGGAAAAGCTTACCCCCAGCAGCTCCTTTTCCCAGAACGCTTTTTCACGGTCGGTGGTCTCCGCCGGCGGGAGGTCGAGGTCGGGCAGCGGTACCTGTGCCGTTTCTCCGAAGAGGTCGAACATCGTTGTTTGCCCCGTCTCCCGGAGGCGCTGTTCGCGCTGTGCCAGCGACAGGATACGGCTGATGCTGTTGAGCAGGGTGCCGCGATTCTCAAGTTTGTCGAATGCTCCCGCCTTAATCAGGCTCTCCATGACCCGCCGGTTGACTGCCTGCAAATCGCTGCGGCGGCACAGGTCTTCGATGGACTTGAACTCGCCGTTCTTGTTGCGTTCGTTAATGATGGGCTCGACGGATCCGGTGCCCACGTTTTTAATGCCGGATAAACCAAATTGTATAGCTGGTTTTTCATTGGCAATATTTTCTATGGAAAACTCCAGCTGGCTGCGGTTGATATCCGGCGGCAGCACCGTGATGTTCAGGCGGCGGCACTCGGCGACGGCGTTGGCGGTTTTCTCCAGGTCTCCGGCATGGATGGTCAGGAAGGCGGTAATGTACTCCTCCGGATAGTTTGCCTTGAGGTAAGCGGTCTGGTAGGCAATGAGGGCGTAGCTGACGCTGTGGGCCTTGTTGAAGGCATAGCCGGCGAAGGGTTCGATGAGGGCGAATACCTCTTCGGCGAGTTCGGTAGGGTATTCCATCTTTTTAGCGCCGTTGATAAAATTGCGTTTTTCCTTCTTCATCACCTCGGCAATCTTCTTGCCCATCGCCTTGCGGAAGATATCCGCCTGTCCCAGGCTGTAGCCGGCGAACTCCCGCACGATAAACAATACCTGGTCCTGGTAAACGATGACGCCATAGGTCTCTTTGAGGATGTTTTCCAGCGCCGGGTGGGGATATTGTATCGGCTTGCGCCCGTGCTTGGCATCGATGAACCGGGGAATGTGCTCCATGGGGCCGGGGCGGTACAGAGCGACCATAGCCGCGATATCGCTGAAGGTGGTCGGCTTGAGCTCCTTGATATAGCGGCGCATCCCGGCGCCTTCCAGCTGGAAAACGCCGGCCGTCTCTCCCGCGGAGAGAAGTTCGAACGTCTTTTTATCGTCCATCGGGATATTATTCAGGTCGATATCGATGCCGCGGTTCTGGCGGATAATGTCCCTCACCTTGCCCAGGATGGTCAGGTTGGCCAGCCCGAGGAAGTCCATTTTCAGCAGACCGATGCTGGCGATATCGTCCATGGAAAACTGGGTCATAACAGTTTCCTGATTGTCCGTCTTGGCGCTGCGCTGAAGCGGCACGTAGTTTGTTAACGGCTCTCTGGAAATAACGACGCCGGCGGCATGGGTGCTGGCGTGGCGGGAAATGCCTTCCACCCTCCTCGCCGAATTCACCAGGTTACGCACGATATCGTCATCCTGGGAGATAGTCCTGAGTTCCTGGTTCTCGTCCATGGCGCGGGCAAGTGTCATGCCCGGTGTACCGGGTACCAGCCTCGCCACGCGGTCGACTTCCCCATAGGGCATACCGAGCGCCCGTCCCACGTCCCGGATGGCGGCCCGGGCCCCCAGTGTCCCGAAGGTGATAATCTGGGCGACATGGTCCTGGCCGTATTTCTGGGAGACGTAGTTGATGACCTCATCGCGGCGGTCGTCCTGGAAGTCCATGTCGATATCCGGCATCTCCTTGCGCTCGATATTCAGGAAGCGCTCGAAGACCAGCCCGTGTGCCAGCGGGTCGACGGCGGTGATGCCGAGACAGTGCAGGACGATGCTGGCGGCGGCGCTGCCCCGGACTCCGAAGAGGATATTTTGTTTTTTCACAAACGAAATAATGTCCCAGACAACGAGAAAGTAGTTGGCGAACTGGGTTTTCTCGATGACGTCAAGTTCGTACTCCAGACGCTGCTCAATCTCCGGGGTGGGGTTGGGATAATACCGGTGCAGGCTTTCGTGACAGAGGTCGGCCAGGAACTGGTCGGGAGTTTTACCCTCGGGCAGATCAATCTCCGGCAGGTGCAGTCGCCCGAACTCCAGGTCGAGATTGCACATCCCGGCGATGCGTTCGGTGTTTTCCAGCGCCTGAGGGACATCCTTAAAAAGCTCCGCCATCTCCTCGGGGCTCCGCAGGTAGAAAGTGTCCCCCGCCATTTTCAGCCGTTTCTCGTCGTGAATGGTAGTATTGGTGCCGATGCAGAGCAGCAAATCATGGGCGGAGGCATCCTCGCGCCTGATGTAATGGGTATCGTTGGTCGCTACAAGCGGAATATCGAGTTCCTGACTCATCTGTATAAGGTAATTGTTAACTCCTTCCAGTTCCGCAATGGGGTGTTTCATCAGTTCCAGGTAAAACTCGCCGAAGGTCTGCTTGTACCAGAGGGCCGCCTGTTTCGCCTCGTCGTACCGCCGGCTTAGCACAAGCTGGGATATCTCTCCGGCGAGGCAGGCGCTCAGGGCGATAAGCCCCTCTTTGTGTTGCTCCAGCAGCTCTTTGTCTACCCTGGGCCTGTAGTAGAACCCTTCCAGGTTGGCTTTGGTGGTGAGCTGGATGAGGTTCTGGTAGCCGGTCTTGTCTCTGGCGAGGAGAATGAGGTGGTAGTTGTTTTTATCGCCGGCGTTGCGACTCAGCCG
>DATLAD010000167.1:0-4791 GCA_035527575.1 Dehalococcoidales bacterium | reverse complement strand
TTAATGTACCTTGTGAAACGGAAACCAACGATTCTACGGCTACCAAGATTATTGAAACGATTGCCAGTACACCGATAATGACTTCAGTCACATTTTTTCTTGACATCGTAAATCTCCTAATCAAGCAGTTGATTGGATTATATTATAAGCGTAATTTCTCATCAATTCATCATGAACAGCAATATATTTTTATAGCAATAGAAAAAAAGGGCCAGCCTTTCGGCTAGCCCCCTCGATTTTTATCCTAAAATTTTTCTAAAAAACCCTAGCTGTTCAGAATCTCCAGAGCCTCCTCGCGGTAGGCTTCCATGATGTAAGGTATGCCGGTGACATCGGCGCACTCTCTGGTCAGGCTCATCAGCTCTTTCCGCGTAATCGCCGGTATGCTGAAGCACCGCGCGCCGGCCATGAGTTGCTGGAGTCCCACTCGTATCTTCTCGCTGTAGCTATAGATGCCGATGGCTCCCAGCGGTATATTACCGATTTCCTTCGACCCCACGATTTTCTTCACGTCCTCATAGTTGATGAATATCTCTTCTACCGTCGAGCCGAACTGGCCGACGGTATTGGGCAGTTTACCTTCCTTGAGCCACAGGGCGATGTTCTTACCGACCATGCCCGGAATCATCAGGGCGCGGCCCATGCAGACCGCCTTCGTAAACGGTGCGCCGAGGGCCAGGGCCTTGAAAACGCCGTCCTCGCTGCTGAACGCCCCCGCGAAGGCGATATCCGGCACCCTTTCGTCCCTGTCTGCCAGCATCTTGCAGAACTCGCAGGCCGCCGCGTGCAGGTAGAGGCTGGGCATGCCCCACTCCTCCATCATGCGCCAGGGACTCATCCCCGTACCGCCGGGGGCGCCGTCTATGGTCAGCAAGTCTATCTTCGCCCGTGAGCTCCACTTGATAGCCATGGCCAGCTCGCGCAGTCCGTAAGCGCCAGTTTTCAGGGTAATGCGCTTAAAGCCGATATCGCGCAGTCGCTTAACTTCTTTATAAAACTCTTCTTCCTCGACGAAGCCCATTCGACTGTGCCGCTCGAACTCTTTAATAGCCCCATCCTTGAAGGCCGCCTGGTTGACCGGATTCGACGGGTCGGGCGTGATGATGTAGCCGCGCTTCTGGAGTTCCAGAGCCCTCTCCAGGCTGTTGACCTTAATCTCTCCGCCGATGCACTTGGCGCCCTGCCCCCACTTTAGCTCGATCGTTTCCAGTCCGTGCTTCTTGTGAACGTATTCGGCCACGCCCAGTCTGGTATCTTCGACGTTCATCTGTACCAGGATTTCGCCGTAGCCCTGGTGATAGCGCCTGTATGTCTCGATGCGGCGGTCCATGTCCGGCGCCAGAGTTACCTTGCCGTTTGTATCTCGTTCCAGCTTGGGGTCGATACCGCAGGTATTTTCACCGCAGACCAGCGTGATACCGCTGATAGCCGCCCCGATGGCAAAGTGCTCCCAGTTTTTACGCGCAATCTCGGTGGAACCCAGTGCCCCGGTAAAGATAGGCTTCTTCATTTTAACCTTGATATCCCAGCCGTATTCCGTCTCCGTGTTAACCGATGGAAACGTGGCCGTGTCCGGGTTACCCTCGACTCCCTCGGGCAGGCCTCTGGCTCCCAGGGCATACCCCTGGATATTGAGATGCGAATAATCTACCGGGTAGTCCTTATCACCTCCGGCGGTAATCTCCCCGAACGGTCCGGGGTAAATCAGTTCCCGACCCCGGAAGGTCGCCTTGAATACCTCGCAGTTTCCGGTGCAGCCGTCGATACAGCGGGTGCAGATGCCGCTCATCGGCGACACGTTCCGGGAGCGATTAGCAGTACGGGTAGCATCATTGGCATTGGGGCGTTGCAGGTTCATACTTTTATCTTCACTCCTTTCAGAATTTTTGTATTTTTATGGTAATCCCCTTCACATTCAGACGGAAACTTCCCGGAACCTTAGCAGGTCCCGGTAGTCAATAATGTTTTCGCGGAACTTTATCAGGTCCTCGTATTCCATGACTGTGCTCATGGCCAGGTTATCGGCTTCGATGCCGGCTTCCTCGGCGGCCGCTACCGGGTTCAGCCCGCCGAGCAGTACCACCCCTATCTTATTCAGCCCTACGGGTATCTCGCATATCGGCTCGCTGGTGTCTCCGAGGATAACAGGCCCGTGAAATCCCGCCGCGTTAAGGTCTTTTATGACCTCATCGGCAATGGGACGGCATATCGACGGTATTTCCCGGAAGTTAGCCAGCACTTCGCCGTCACCATTGACACCCAGGTTACGGACAGATGTCATTCTGGCCTTGATAAATATCGTCGATGGGTCCAGGGAACAGCCGGCGTAGTCGATTAGCTCCACGAAGCGAAGGGGTTTGTGATTGCGTAGCTGCAGTATGCCGCCGAACCGGGAGTCCATGGGCACGCCTGCCTTGAGTAAAACGCCGTTGAAAACGATGCTACAGACTGTAGCCAGGCCTATTTTACCCTGGGGAACGGTCGCTTCTCCCAGCCTTTTCCCTTCGGATGCCACGGCCACGAGGTCGCTCGTGCAGAAACCCGCGTCGAAGACGGGCTTCATGGCTTTCAGAGCGCGTTCGAAATCCTCCCTGGCAAAAAACGAGACATTGACCGGAACCACTCCGGTACGCTTTTCACGGTCAAAGGTGGTGCGAAAGGACAGCGTTTCGATTTTTGAAATGGCGAAGCCGACCTTATCCTTGACCAGGGCTGACCTCACCTCCGCTTCCCCCTTTTCGGTGAGTATGCGGCCGTCGCGCTGCCTGACGAGGTGGGTCAGGCCGCGCTCGTCCATCAGTTTGAGATGATACCTCACCGCTCGTTCACCCAGTTCGAAGCTGTGGTCTTTAAGGCGATGGGCGATAACTCGTGCGCCTACAGGGTCCGGAGAATCACTCAGGATTCTCATGATGGCAATCTCTTTTCTCTCGACGCCCTGCGATTTAAAAGACATAGTTAAACTATAATAAGGCAATAGGAAACCGTTTTCCGTATTTCCTACATTTTATTCTTTCCCTATTTGTATGTCAAGGGCTTTTTACGTTACTTGTGTGCGGTGACAACTGGCACTTTATGTATGAATTATAGTCAATAAATATGGCTTAATATTGACAATTGTCCATTAGCATTCTATAATTCATTGGTGTATGTAATGGTAAAGATAAGCCCTCGCTTGCCACAGCTTGTGGAGGTGATAATGAAAGGATTAAAGGAAAAGGTCAGGGATCTGCGTAGAAGGAAGGGATGGGCACAGGAGGACATGGCCAGGGAAATAGGCGTTAGCCTTTCAACGGTACAGCGCTGGGAAAACCGGGGTGGTAGACCTACCCGATTGGCCCGCAGGGAGCTGAAAAAACTCTTTGATGAGGTAGGAATTGCGTTTGATGCCGTTGGAATATAGAACTTAAGGGATTTCTGGTGTTGCGATGGGGTGTTAGGATAACGGTATAGATGCAAGTAAGAACGTTGATTAATTATGTCAACTATCCCCTGCTTTGATGGTCGGGGTGAGAGGATTTGAACCTCCGACCTCAGCGTCCCAAACGCTGCGCGCTAACCAACTGCGCTACACCCCGACATTAACAGTATAGCCGAGCACTGAAAGGTACGCAATATCTTGGGATTGTCTTTTTTATCTGATTTATCTCTTTTTCTCCCCTTACCCACTCCTCGCTGTTATCTATTCCCACCCAAGCCGCCCTCGAATCATCCGCGGCTTATCCCTTAATTTTCATTCCCACACCACCGAAATGGGGAGTGCGCAGCGAGAGAGGGCAAAGCCCCCTCTCAAATCCCTTCCCCCTCTACAATCAGACTATCTTTCGGTCTTTTCCGGAGTTACAGATTGTAGAGGGGGATAAAGGGGGTGAGGTTTAAACAGCGAAACAACCAGAAACAAGCATCACAGGGTAAAAAGAAAGAGGGGCATACGCCCCTCTTAAACCCACCTCTTAATAATTTATTCCCGGCAGTCGGGGCAGGTGTCGTAATCAGAAAGCGGTGTACCGGAAATCTTCGCGATATACTCAATCTGCTTTTCCGGCGCCCAGTACTGACCGCAGACCGAGCATTTCTTCAGTTTGAACTCCGTCCGGTTGTGGGGCCATATGATAACCCTGGTGCCACTTTTGTCTTCCATGGTGATAGCGCCCGTGGGACAGCTGTAAGAGCAGGAGCCGCAGCCGATGCAAACCTCGGAGAAATCCTCGTTGAATGGCGTGGTCATTTCCCTTTCCACCCCCCTTTTCGCCAGGCTGATAGCCGCCACCCCTACGACCTCCTCGCAGGTACGGGCGCAGTTGGCGCAGAGGACGCACTTGTTATTGCCCTTCTGCTTAACAAAGCGTGTCCCGGTAACGCCGGCTCTCTCCGCCATCTCCTGGATTACCTCGGAATCCGGACATCTTGCCAGCAGGAGTTCCAAAAGCATCTTGCGAATTCTCTGGATTCTCTCGGTATTGGTATTGACGGTAAGCCCCTCTTCCACCTGGTAAAGGCATGATGTAACCAGTCGTTCCCGGCCTTTTGCGGTCTTTATCTCCACCAGACAGAGCCGGCAGGCGCCGTAAGGAGCGACCGCCTCGTTCTCGCATAGTGTCGGGATATAGATGTTATTCTCGCGGGCGGCGTATAATACCGTGGTGCCCTCTTCGGCTGTGATTTTGCGTCCGTTAATCGTTAAATTCACCATTTTCATCGTATCCTTACTTTACTTTAGCCGTCGCGAAATTGCAGACACCGGCAGGGCATTTCTTTTCCTTGATATGGGCTTCATACTCGTCGCGGAAG